>JBBQXR010000021.1:0-17736 GCA_038209455.1 Acidimicrobiia bacterium | reverse complement strand
CGGTCGGCAGAGCCGCGTCGGCATCGAGGCCCAGATCGAGACCGCGCAGGGCCTGATCAACGTCGAGGAGATCTGCGCCGCGAGTGACCGGCTCGAGACGATCATCTTCGGCCCCGCCGACTTCGCCGCGTCCACCGAGATGCCGGTGCTCACCGGTGGCGTGCAGATCCCCGAGTACCCGGGCGACCACTTCCACTACGTGTTCAGCAAGATCCTCATGGCGGGCCGCGCCAATGGGCTCCAGGTCATCGACGGTCCCTTCCTCAAGATCCGCGAGCTCGACGCGCTGCGTGACTACGCAATGCGCTCGCGCATTCTCGGCTTCGACGGCAAGTGGTCGCTGCACCCCGACCAGGTCACGGTCATCAACGAGGTGTACACGCCGACCCAGGAACAGTTCGATAAGGCGTTCGACATCCTCGAGGCCTACGAGAAGGCCACCACCGAGGGCGAGCGTCGTGGAGCCGTGATGTTCGGCGACGAGATGATCGACGAGGCCAGCCGCAAGATGGCCAACAAGTTCGTCTCCCGTGGCGAGCGCGCCGGAATGACGCGCAGCGCAGGCTGAACGGGCGACGATGAACACGCCGGCACGGTTGACGGCGGGAACGCTGCTCGGCATCGCGGGCATCCACGTCGCGTGGGGCCGCGGCTCCACCTTCCCGTTCGCCACCACCGCGGACCTCACCGACGCCGTGGTCGGCAACGACGTCGTGCCGTCACCCGGTGCGTGTTACGCCGTCGCCGGGCTCCTGACGATCGCGGCCGGGGCGACCGCCGGGCTGCCCGCCCCGACCTCGCGCCTACGTCGCCTGGCGGTGATCGGGGTCACGACGGTGCTCGCGACGCGGGCCGGGTTCGGCTTCGCCGGTCGTACCGACGCGCTCGTGCCGGGGAGCAGTTCCCCACGGTTCCGGCGCAACGACCGGTGCCTGCTGGCCCCGCTCTGTCTCGCGCTCGCAATGGGCGCGGCGATGTCACTGCGCGACCGAGCGGCACCTCTAGCCTGAGCGGATGACGCCGCGCCGGGTTGTGATCGTCGGCGCGGGCGTGATGGGCGCAGCCGCGGCGTGGCAGTTGGCCCGACGGGGTGACGCGGTCACCGTCGTGGAGCAGTTCTCCGATGGTCACGACCGGGGCAGTTCGCACGGCGCGTCACGCATCTTCCGGCTCGGGTATCCCGATCCGTTCTGGGTTCATCTCGGTTGCGAGGCCCAGACGCAGTGGCGCGAACTCGAAGAGGACGCCGGAGTCGGTCTCATCGCGCCCACGGGTTCGGTCGACCACGGTGACCCGGCGAGTGTGAGCGCGATCCTCGCCGCACTCGACGCCGAAGGCGTGCCCACCGAACTTCTCACCCCGGCGGTGGCCGCCGATCGGTGGCCGGGAATGCGCTTCGAGGGTTCCGTGGTCTTCCAGCCCGGTGGTGGGCGCATCGCGTCGGGTGCGGCCCGGCTCGCGATGATCGAGCAGGCCCAGCGCCACGGCGCCGAGATCCGGTTCGAGGAGCCGGTACGGGCGATCGAACCCACCGACGACGGCGCCCGGGTGATCCTCGATCACGCGGTGCTCGACGCCGACACGGTGGTCGTCGCGGCTGGTGCGTGGGTCACGAAACTCCTCGACGGTCTGGTCGAGCTCCCGCCCGTTCGGGTCACCCAGGAATCGGTCTTCCATTTCGCACCGCGTGAGGCGCAATCGTGGTGGCCCAGCCTGATCCATCACCACAACAACGCCACCATCTACGGACTCGAGACGCCGGGCGTCGGCGTGAAACTCGCCGAGCACCACACCGGTCCTGAGGTCGATCCCGACACCCGTGACGGGCTCGTCGACCCGGGCAGTCGCGAGCGGGTGGTGCAGTTCGTCGAGCAGTGGATGCCCGGGCTCGAGCCCGTCCCGGTCGACGAGGTGACGTGCCTCTACACCACGACCGGCACCGAGGACTTCCTGATCGATCGGGTCGGTCCGATCGTGGTGGCGTCACCGTGTTCCGGCCACGGCTTCAAGTTCTCGCCGCTCGTGGGCGCGCTGATCGCCGACGTGGTCGACGGTACCGATGCACCCGATCGGTTCCGGCTCCCGCACTGACGCTGTCACCGCTCTCGTTGCCGCCGGCACGGGGCTCAGCCGTCGACCGCGTCCGGAGCCGGCTCGAAGTCGGAGATGATCTCCTCGACCGTCTCGCCCTGCGTGATGCCATGGCGGTTGGACCACATCACCCACGCGACGACCGTGCCGACCGACACGACGGTCAGCCATACCTGGTTGTCGCCGACCCACTCCAGCACCGTGAGCAGCGGGCCCCGGAACGCGTTGGCCAGCGCGCGGACCGCCCACACCCGGAGTTCGATGCTGGCGAGTGCGATCGCGAAGAAGAGCGGTGGGGACATGCCATCGGCACCGGCCAGCATCGCGGCCACGTTGCCCGGGAAGATGAAGGTGATCGGCCCCCGGGCGCGATGGAAGTTGCGTTCGATCCAGAGCACCGGTCGCATCGCATTCCCCGCCCGCGACTCGAGCCAGCGGAGCGCGCGGTCGCCGTACCAACGGCCGAGCAGGAAGTAGACGGAGAGCACCAGGACGGCGCGCACGAACGGGATCAGGAAGAACCACAGTGGGTCGACGTGGGCCGAGACCAGGAGGAGCCACCGCAGGCGTGGGCTGAGGACCAGAAGCAGGACGGGCGCGTCGTGGGCGAGGGTCGGGGCCAACGCGTTCCCCACGTACAGGGAGATGGTGAGCGCGACCATCGGGACGGCGAGCACAGCGATGCGTACCCGAGGGTTGGACGGTCCCGACATCACGTCAGCCTGACAGCTCCAGCGGTGCTAACGAACCGCGGTGAGCTGTCGCAGACGGTCACGGACAGCGGGCCACTCCTCCGGGACGATGGAATACATGGCGCTGTTTCGCGCCCGACCCTCCTCGCCGGGAACGAGGGACGGTTGCCAGTTGCGCAGCACACCGTCGAGGCGGGCACCGATCCGCTCGATCGCGGCGCGACTCCGTGCATTGCGAGCGTCGGTCTTGAGGTCGACGCGTTGCACCGACCACTCCTCGAACGCATGGCGAAACATGAGCAACTTGGCCTCGGTGTTGGCGCCGGTCCGCTGCGCCGACGCGGCGAGCCAGGTCCCACCGATCTCTACCGCATCGGGTACCCCCCGGCCGTAGTACGAGCGCAGCGCGAGGAACCTGGTCGCACCGATGATCCTGTCGGTGGTGACATCCCGGGTGGTGAACGGGACGTCGTGGCCCCGATCACGGATACCGATCAGCTCGGTCACGTGCTCCGCCATGGCCGTGGCATCCGATGGCACCGCGGTGAATCCGTAGGTGGCGCGATCCTCCGTGGCGGCGGCGACGAGACCGTCGACGTGATCGAGTGCCATCGGGACGAGCCGGACGATCGAGCCGGTGAGTTCGAACGGTGGGATCTGCACGAACGCAGCTTGACCGAACCGGCGCCGGAGGGACGCTCGATTTCCGGCGGGGTCAGGCGTTCGCGGTGCCGGTGTCGACGATGAGCACGCTGCAGTGAGCGTGGTGCGAGATCTTGTTGGGCACGCTGCCGAGCACGAACCGTTTCATCCCGGTCATGCCGCGGTTCCCCACGACGAGGAGGTCGGCGTGCACGGCCTCGGTCACACTGATCAACGCCTCGCTCGGGTCGCCGGGCAGGACGTGTACCTCGCACGAGACCCCGGCTTGCTCTGCCGCCGCGGCGGCGTCGGCACAGACGGCGACACCGTTCTCGGCCAGGGCCGCGCTCACCGCGTCGGTGTCGATGGCGCCGAGCGCCGCACCGACCGCGTTGACCGGGTGGTACGCGTGCACGACGTGCAGTGCCGCGCCGCCGAGCTTGGCCATTTCCAGAGCCTGCCCCACGGCGATGGCCGCCGTCTCGGAGCCGTCCGTTCCCACCACGATCGATGTGTACATAGGGGGATCTTGGCCGCTGACCTGAACGTTTGTCACCTGCGGCGCGCACGCGCCGCATCCGCTCAGACGGCGAGGGCCTGTTCGGTGAGGCGACGGGCGATGACGCGCAGGCACAGCGTCTCGTCGGCCCCTTCGAAGATCGAGAGGACGCGGGCGTCGACGAAGTACCGCGACACCGGGAATTCCTCGGCGTAGCCCATCCCACCGTGGAGTTGGAGTGCCTCGCGGGTCACCCATTCGGCGGCCCGACACACGTACGCCTTCACCATGCTCGCCTCGAGCGCACCCTCGCCGACCGCCATCTTGCGGGCGACGTCATAGGAGAACTGGCGGCCCGCGCAGATCAGCGCGGCCATCTTCGCCAACTTCACCTTGGAGAGTTGGTAGTCGAAGATCGGCTTGCCGAAGACGTTGCGGTCCTGCGCGTACCCGAGGCCCGCTTCGAACGCAGCCTGCATGAGGCCGACCGCGCGGGCAGCAGTCTGGAGTCGGCCGTTCTCGAAGCCTTCCATCTGGAGGTAGAAGCCCTTGCCGAGCCCACTCTCGAGTCCGATCAGGTTCTCGGCCGGGACGAACCAGTTGTCGAACGCGACCTCGAACGAGTGCATGCCGCGGTAGCCGAGCGTGTCGATGGCGCGCCCTTCCATCTTGCCGCCGCGGCCGTCGTCGAAGGCGAAGTGGTGGCCGGGTGCCGACTCCTTGTCGATCACCAGGACGGAGAGCCCGCGGTGTCCGAGCGCGCGGTCCGGATCCGTGCGGGCCAGCACCATGAGCGTGTCGGCCCGACCGGCGAACGTGCACCAGGTCTTCACGCCGTTCACGACGTACCCGCCGTCGGTCGGCGTGGCGGTGACCTTCACGCCCGCAACGTCGGAGCCGAAGTCGGGTTCGGTGACCATCACGCCGACGATCCGCTCGCCGCTCGCGATCTGGGGGAGCCAGCCGTGCTTCTGCTCCTCGGTGCCGCCCTTGACGATGGCCCGGGTAAGAATCTCGGGCCGGGTGATGAGCGCGCCACCCGCGCCGAGCGACCCCCAGGACAACTCCTCGGTCGCCACACACATCGCGAGGTAGTCCGACTCGCCGCCCGCCGCGAAGCCGCCGTACTCCTCCGGCACGGAGAGTCCGAACCCGCCGATCTCGGCCATGCCCTCGATGATCTCGTCCGGGATGTCGGCGTTGGTGCGGTGGATGTGCTCCGCGACCGGGCGGATCTTGTCTTCGGCGAAGCGGTGGAACGTGTCGCGCACCATGTCGAACTCGTCGTCGAGGTGGGCCGGTCCGGTGCCGTGACGGGGGAGCTCGTCGGCCAGGGATTCGAGGAACGCAGGGTCCCGATGGGCGGCGACGAAATCGTGGGCGCTCGCGAGCGAAGCCGGGTCGACGCCCCACTCGGCCTCCCGGCCGACCAGGCGGGAGACGATGTCGGCGAAGACGTCGGCGATGTAGGCGTACGAGAGCTTGGCCTCGAGGTCGCCGTGCTGCGCGTATTCGAGCATGACCCGCGAGCCGGCGACCGCGGCAGCGGCATGGGCGAGGTCGTAGGCGACCACCTGGTGTTGATCGAGTTTGGACACCGAAATCCGTCCGCTGTCGGCCGCGGCCTCGGCCAGGTGACGGGCGGCGGCATCCACGAGCGCACCGGCGGCTTCGACGGCCGCGGTCGCGGCGGCGTGAGTGTCAGTCATGGCGGGTCAGCCTACCGACGGGTCTCGGGTGCGCTCCCAAGCGGAGCACCGCCGCTACGGCCCGGGCGGGACGGTGGAACTGGTGGTGGTCGACGAGACGGGCGGGCTCGTCGACGTGGTGGTCGTCGTGCTCTCGCTGCTCCCGAGTGTGGTCGTCGTGGTCGTGGTGCTGGACCCCGACGAGCCGGAGGAGCCCGACCGGCTCGATCCTGAATCGCTCGTCTGCGCGCCGACCGATCGGTGGGTGCCCGGGACCTGTGTCGACCCCTTGGTTTCTCGCACCGTCTTCGGAGCGTCGGGGATGGACTGCGCGGTGAGATTCCAATGGCGGTCGAGGATCCGGAACAGGGCGCGGCTGATGTAGTCACCGCCGGCGACGGAGAAATGCACGCCATCGCCGGCGCGCATGATCTGACGGTGGCCCAGTTCGTCGGGGAACGACAGCTGGAACTGACCCTGGTCGTCGTCGAAGAGGGCGTGCGCGTCGAAGTAGGTCACGCCGGGGACTGCCGCAGCTGCGGCCCGTTGGATCTGGTTGACCGCGAGGACGCCGGTCTCGAGTGACTTCGCCTTGGCGACCGGCGCGCCGACCCACAGCACGTCACGGTGGTCGGGCCCGACGAGTTGGCGCATCAGTGTCTCGGTGCGGAGCCGGTAGTCGGCGCTGAGCGACGGGTTCCAGACGTTCGCGTCGTTCGTTCCGACGATGAAGACGACGGCCTCGGGCTGGAGGAGCGCGAGTTGTTCGGTGACGTGCTTCGGCCAATCGAAGAAGTTGGGGCTGAGCAACCCGCTCGAGACCCGCGAGTCGTACTGCGGCTGCACGACTCCGGTGGCCGCCGTCATCTGCCCGAGCGACGGACCGATCGAGCCGGCCAGCGAATCGCCGGCGATCCAGAGGCGGAGCGGGTCGGCGCCACTCAGGCGGCGGTGATGGCCCGTTGCGTTCGATCGGGTGGTCGACGTCGTGGTCGGGTCGTGGCGCGCGGCGGTGACGTGCGCGTCTGCGCTGCCGGGCAGGGTGACGACGTTGGTGAAGACGAGCGCGACGCCGATCGCAAGCAGCACGACGAGGCCGCCTCCGGCGAGCGCCGCGATGCGACGCCAGTGCTGGGAGCGGAGAGCGCGGTGGTTCCGGCGGCTCGACGGAGCAGAGATTTCGGGGTCAGCCATGCAGCGAGAAGACGGTCAGTCGGGTCGGGAACCGAGTGCCGATCGTACCGGTCGATCGGTGCTGCGCCGGGTCGGCGGTCAGGTGCCGCTCAGGCGGATTGCACCCGATCCGCCTGAGCATCCGGGGCCAGGAGCTCGTCCACGTGGGCGCGATCCCGGTCGAGCTGCGTGCGGTACAGATCGGCGTAGAGGCCGCCGCCGGCGAGCAGCGCATCGTGGGTCCCGGTCTCGACCACCGCGCCGTCGTCGATTACGAGGATGCGATCGGCGTTCACGATGGTGGAGAGTCGGTGCGCGATGACGATGGCAGTACGCCCGGTGAGTGCCGCGTCGAGGGCGCGCTGGATCGCGTGTTCGGACTCGGAGTCGAGGTGCGAAGTCGCCTCGTCGAGGATGACAATCGCCGGTTGTTTCAAGAGCACCCGGGCAATGGCGAGGCGTTGCTTCTCGCCACCCGACATCCGGTAGCCGCGTTCGCCGACGATGGTGTCGTACCCGTCGGGCAGCGACATCACGAGGTCGTGGATGCGTGCGGAGCGACACGCCTCGATCAGCTCCTCGGAAGTGGCGTCCGGCTTCGCGTACAGCAGGTTCGCGCGGATCGTGTCGTGGAAGAGGTGCGGGTCCTGCATCACGAAGCCGACCGCGTCACCGATGGACGAGAGCGTGAGTTCGCGCACGTCGTGACCGTCGAGGCGGACCGCTCCCTGCTCGACGTCGGCAATACGCGGGATGAGCATCGCGGTCGTGGTCTTGCCTGCGCCGGACGGACCGACGAACGCGATGAGTTCTCCGGGCTCGACGGTCAGGCTGACGTCGCGCAGGATCCAGTCGCTCGGCTCCGTCTCGAGTTCCGTCGCACCCTCTTCGAGCGACGCGAGTGAGGCGACCGCCGGCGCCGGGTGACGGAACCACACGTGATCGATCTCGATCCTGCCGGTGGGGTCGACCAGGTCGTAGGCGCCGGGCTTCTCGGCGACCAGGGCAGGGAAGTCGAGCACCTCGAACACCCGCTCGAAGCTGACGAGCGCGGTGAGGACATCGACGCGGGCGTTGGTGAGCTGCGTGAGCGGCTGGTAGATCTGGGACACCAGCAGGGCGAGAGCACCCAGGGTTCCGATGGAGATCGTGCCGTCGATGACCATGCGGCCACCGACGAAATAGACGATGGCGGTTCCGACTGCGGCGACGAAACCGAGCGCCGACATGAGGACGCGCGAGTACATCGCGGAGGAGATGCCGATGTCGCGGACCTGTGCGGCACGGGCGCCGAACTCGTCCCGCTCACGGTCCTGATGGCCGAACAACTTCACGACGAGGGCACCCGCCACGTTGAATCGCTCGGCGATGGTGTTGCTCATCGAGGCGTTGAGCCCGAATCCGTCCCGCGTGATCACCTGGAGCTTCCGGCCGATGCGGCGGGCCGGAATGATGAACGCGGGGAGGACGACCAGGGTGAGCAGCGTCAGGCGCCACTCCAGGCCGATCATCACCGTCAGGGTGATCGCGAGGGTGATGACGTTCTGGACGACGGTGCCGATCGTGTTCGTGACGGCCTGCTGCGCGCCGACGACGTCGCCGTTCATGCGGCTCATCAGCGCGCCGGTCTGGACACGGGTGAAGAAGGAGATGGGGAGGCGCTGGACGTGGTCGAAGAGTGCGACCCGCATGTCGAAGATCAGGCCTTCACCGACGCGTGCGGAGTACCAGCGTTGGAGGATGGTGATCGCGAAGTTGGCGAATGCGACGGCCACCGCACCGAGTGCGAGGGTCAGCACGAGGCTCTGGTTCTTCGATCCGACTGCGTCGTCGAGCAGCGCCCGGAAGAGGAACGCCGGGATGACACCGAGGACTGCGAGGACGACGACGGTGACGAGGAACCCGACCAGCGCACGCCGGTAGGGCCGGGTCATCCCCAGAACGCGGCGGATGAGCGCGCGTTCGACCCGCTTGCCGTTGACGATGTCGGGATCGCGGCGGAATCCCATCATGGTTTGGTGCATCTGCATGTGGGTGGGTCAACCTCCGTCGCCGGGGGTCTGTTCCCAGCATTTCGTCATGAGATCGCGCAGGGTACGCAGCTCGGGGGCCGAAAGTGCCAACAGGGGTGCCGGCGGCACGCGGAGCAGATCGTGCGCGTGTTCGTGTGCGGCGCGTCCGGCGTCGGTCAGTGAGAGCGTCTTCACCCTTCGATCGGTGGGCGCGGTGTGTCGCTCCACGAAACCACGCGCCTCGAGCCGGTCGGCCAGCCATGTGACGTTCGACGCATCGCAATGCAGCGCCTTGGCCAGGGCGCCCATGGGCAGGGCGCCCTCGGTGCCGAGCACGGCCAGGGCCTTCATCTCGCCCGGATTGAGGTCCAGGTTCCGCCCGGCCTCCACGAAGGAATCCCGAACGGCGTTCATCGCGAGGGTCATCGCGGCCCAGGTCTCCTCTGCGAGCTCGACCTTCCGAATGGACATACCCGCAGGCTACTCGCCGCGCTTGGATATCTCAATCATTGAGTAGTAAAAAACTTGAATGACTCAAGTGATCTGTGCAACACTCACCTCATGAGCGACTCAACGATCGTGGTCGAGGACGTCCGGAAACAGTTCGGTGAGGTCGTCGCGCTCGACGGCGTCTCCTTTGCGGTGGAGGCGGGGACCGTGCTCGGGCTGCTCGGCCCGAACGGCGCGGGCAAGACCACCGCGGTGCGCATTCTCACGACCATTCTCCCGTTGGAGCAGGGGCGGGCGTCGGTCCTCGGCATCGATGTCGCGAAGTACCCGCAATCCGTGCGGCTCCGCATCGGCCTGGCCGGCCAGTACGCAGCAGTCGACGAAGTGCTCACCGGTCGCGAGAACCTGTTGCTCGCTGGCCGGCTGTGTCACCTGCCGCGCAGCGAGGCCGAGGCCCGGGCCGAGGAGTTACTCGGCCGGTTCGGGCTGAGCGACGCCGGTGACCGCTCGCTCAAGACCTACTCGGGCGGCATGCGCCGTCGTCTCGACCTCGCGGCAGCACTCGTGCACAAGCCGCCGGTCCTGTTCCTCGACGAGCCGACCACGGGGCTCGACCCCGGCTCGCGGCTCGACCTGTGGGCCATCATCGGTGAGCTCGTTGCCGACGGCACCACCGTGCTGCTCACGACGCAATACCTCGAAGAGGCCGATCGGCTCGCCGACAACATCGTGGTGATCGACCACGGCTCGGTGATCGCCGAGGGCACCGCGACCGAGCTCAAGGGCCGGCTGGGCTCCACCCACATCGAGGTGAACGTCCCGATCCACGAGGTCGATCGCGCCCGGGCGGCGCTGGTAGCAGTGGGGACCGAGACCCTGGCCGACACCGCGAACGGCGTCGCGATCCAGGTCGCCGACAGCGGCCGGGCAGTCATCGAAGCGGTGCGCGCGCTCGATGCCGCCGGCGTCGATGTCGAGGCGCTCGCGGTGCGTGAGCCCACCCTCGACGACGTGTTCCTCGAACTCACCGGCCATACGGCCGAAACCGCGACGGAGGACGCATCATGACCGTGACAACGAACCTCACGACCGTGGACCCGGCGGTGCTCGCGGGCGAAGCGCGACCGCGCTTCGTCGACGTCGTCCGCGACGCGCGGACGATGACATGGCGCAACCTGCTGCGCCTCACGCGCAACCCGGAGCTGATCGTCTTCTCCACGGTGCAGCCGATCATCTTCGTGCTGATGTTCGTGTACGTCTTCGGCGGTGCGATCAAGATTCCGGGCGGCATCCCGTACGTCGACTTCCTGATGGCCGGCGTGTGGGTGCAGTCGGTCACCTTCGGCGCGTTGAACACGGGCGTCGGACTCGCCGAGGACCTGCAGGCCGGACTGATCGAACGGTTCCGTTCCCTGCCGATGGCCCGTTCGGCGGTGCTGGTCGGCCGGACCACGGCCGACCTCGTGCGCAACGTCTTCGTGGTGATCGTGATGACCGTCGTCGGCTTCCTGGTCGGGTTCGACTATCACACGAGCTTTCTCGCGCTCGTCGCCGCGATGCTGTTGGTGCTGTTCTTCTCCTACGCGCTGTCGTGGCTCTCGGCGTTGCTCGGCCTCATGGCCCCGAATGCGGAGACCGCGCAGGCCGCGTTCTTCCCGATCGTGGCGGTGCTCGTGTTCGCGTCGGCAGCGTTCGTGCCGGTGAGCACGATGCCGGGCTGGCTCCAGGCGTTCGCGAGCCACCAGCCGGTGACCGCAGTGATCAACGCCGTGCGGGTGCTCACCATCGGTGGGCCCACCGCCGGCAAGGTCGTCTCGGCCATCCTCTGGATCCTGGCGATCATCGCGGTATTCGCGCCGCTGTCGATCCGGCGCTACCGGAAGGTCTCGTGAGCGGACGCTCGCAACGATGACCCCGTAGATTCCGCCGCATGACGACGACTGATCCGGAAATCCGCGACGAACTCCGCGCGACCGTGCGCCGCTGGGTGGAGCGCGAGGTCCTGCCCATCGCGAGCGACCTCGAGCACGACGACGCGTATCCGGCGGACCTCGTCGCACAGATGCAGGCCATGGGCCTCTTCGGCATCACCATCCCCGAGGAGTTCGGGGGACTCGGGCTCGACCTGATGGCGTACATCGCGGTCATCGAGGAGTTGGCCGCGGGGTGGATGTCGCTGTCGGGCATCATCAACACCCACACGATCGCGGCGAGCCTGATCATGCGGCAGGGCACGCCGGAGCAGCAGGCGCGCTGGCTTCCCGGCCTGGCGACCGGTTCACCGCGCGGCTGTCTCTCGCTCTCCGAACCCGACGCCGGCAGCGACACGCGCAACATCTCGTGCCGCGCCCGGCGTGACGGCGAGGAATACGTCATCAACGGGACCAAGACCTGGGTCACCAACGGTGAGCGGGCCGGCATTGTCGCCCTCGCCGCGCGGACCGACGAGGGCATCACCTGCTTCATGGTCGAGAAGGAGCCCGACGCCGAGCGCTTCGGCGGCATCATCGTCAGCCGCGACATCGGCAAGCTCGGGTACAAGGGCATCGAGACGGTCGAGATGAGCTACGACGACCATCGGATCGGCGCCGACTGCGTGCTCGGTGGTGACGAAGGACTGGGCCACGGCCTCGGGTTCATTCTCTCCGGACTCGAGGTCGGCCGGATCAACATTGCGTCGCGTGCGGTCGGGGTCGCACGGGTCGCGTTCGAGGCGGCCATCCGGTACGCACAGGAACGGCACACGTTCGGCAAGCCGATCGCCGAGCACCAGTCGATCCAGAACAAGCTCGCAGACATGGGCACCAAGTTGCAGGCCGCCCGACTCCTGACCGAACACGCCGCGCAGCTGAAACAGTCGGGCGCCCGCGCGGATGTGGAAGCCGGCATGGCCAAGCTCTTCGCGAGTGAGACGGCGTTCGAGTTGGCCACCGAGTCGCTGCGAATCCACGGCGGCGTCGGGTACACGACCGAGTTGCCGATCGAGCGCTACTTCCGCGACGCACCGCTCATGATCATCGGCGAAGGCACCAACGAGATCCAACGCCTCGTCATCGCCCGCGGCCTTCTCCAGCGCTACGCGATCTGACCCGCTCTTGGGACTTCGTCCCAGGCCGCTCGGGCCCCGGCTCGGGCGCCGCACGTTCCGCGGACGGGCGCGGGAACGCCTGTGAGCGTCGTGGGTTCCGTGGAGTGCGGCGCGGATCCTCGCCTTCGGCTGATCCGCTCTCGGGACTTCGTCCCCTGCGACGAAGTCCCGAGAGCGGGATTACGGCACGTAGGTGTGGGTGAAGGCGAGGGTGGCGTAGGCGGTCATGGTGAGTGCCGACGCGGCGAGGACGGATCGTTCCCACCAGGTGCGGTCGCCGATGACCAAGGCGAGCGCGATCACCAACGGGAAGGCACTCAGGGCGTAGCGCTCGAACGAGTCGAGGTTGCTCGACGTGACCGCGCTCGCCAGCGTGACCGCCGCGTACGCGCTGTAGCTCGAGGGCAGGCGGCGGAAGCAGACGACGAGCAGCGCGGCGGCGACGATCATCCACGGCACGTGGAGTCCGGTGCCGATGTGACCGTGGGCCAGTCCCCGCACGGCATCCGAGATCGACGTCACCGGGTCCGTGAAGGACCCCTTGAGGTTGGCGCGGGTCTGGACACCGAACGGGAGGAATGCGTCGCCGAACCGGTCTCCCACCCACGCCAGGTAGAGACCGGTACCGACGAACGGCGCGACGACCGCAGACGTGCGACGCACGATCTCCGCCGGTCGCACGCCCCGGACGGATCGCAGGGCTTCGATCGCGATCGGCACCGCGATGATGAACCCACCTGGTCGGCTCAGTCCCGCGAGCACGCCCAGGAGCGCGGCGACGACCCACCGTCGCTCCCGCGCGGCCACGAACACGCCGATGGCGCAGGCGAGGAATGCCCCTTCGGCGTACCCGAGCACCAGGACGAAGGCCGAGGGCATCAGCGCGATGAGCCACGCCGAACGACGGGCGGCGCCGGCACCGAACCCTTCGCGGCGGACGAGATCCCACAGCAGCGCGCCCGCGACGAGCGCGGCGACGTTGGCAACGATGAGCACGCCGATGCGCGGTCCGAAGCCGAGCCATCCCGCCGCCCGGCCGAGGAGCGGTGTCAGCGGAAAGAAGCGCAGCGCCGGGTGGGGGAGCGACAGGTATCCACCGTGCGCGATGTCGGCGTAGAACGAGCCGTCCCACGCAAGGAGTCCCTGATGTGAGGTGACCCGTGCCAGCGGATCGTGGACGTGGCCGTGATCCACGAGGTACCGCGAAATACCGAGCGCGGTCGCGACCAGGATCCGGGCGAGCACCCATGGCACCAGTGCGGCGAGGAATGCCGACTGCACGCGCTCGCGCGTCCGGGATGTGCGATCGATGGGAACAGCAGTCATCGGAGCGGGTCTCACGGCCGGCGGATCGTGCCGACCATAACGCCGCGGCCGAAGCGCAACGGTGATATCCACCGCCTCGACCGGGCCGCTCCCTACGCTGGCCGACTCCCCTGCGAAAGGTTCTGTTTCGATGCGTCGTCTGCTTGCCGTGATCTTGGTGTCGGTCGTGATCGCCGCCTGTGGGAGCAGTAGCGATGCCGCATCACAGACCGCGGAGGGAAAGAAATACGTCGACGCGCTGATGAAGAGCTACAACGCGAGTCAGGCGAAGAAGTCGATCACGGAGCCCGAGGCCCGGTGCATCAGTGAGGCGAGCATCGATGAGCTCGGGGTCGACACACTCAAGCAGGCCAAGACGGTTCCGTCGGATCTGGACCACGGGAGCGGATTCGCGACGCTCGCCAAGAACCTGTCCAAGGCTGACGTCGCCCGCGCGTCGACCGCGATCGTCGACGCGAAATGTCTGAACCCGGGCGAGGTACTGATGCGGACGGGGGTGGCGAAGGCCAAGGCGTTCGTCAAGATCCCCGAGGCCAAGGTCCGGTGCATCTTCGTCAAGCTCGGCGCAGCGGGCGGCGCTCGGAAAGCGTTCGCGGACTCGCTCCTCGGCTTGGCGCAGGGTGAAACCGAGTTCGCGGAGGCGTTCCGCAACAAGCCGAAGTTCCTCAGCGCGGGGGCGGACTGCGGCGTGGCCCGGAAGCTGCTCGAGTGACCTGACTCGACCTGCACCCGGCCGCTCGGCCGTGCCGCCGCGGCTTCAGCTCGCTTCGACGCGGCCGTCGTCGTGGCGGGCGAAACGCTCGGCATCGCGTGGGTGTACCGGATCGTCCGATGGCCAGGGCCATCCGCCGAACTGGGTGGCTCGGTAGTCGGAGAAGGCCTGCTCGAGTTCGTCGCGCGTATTCATGACGAACGGTCCGTACTGCTCGACGGGCTCACCGATCGGGCGGCCCTGCAATATCAGGCATTCCACCTCGGTACTACCGGCCGTGAGTCGCGCCGGCTGGTGAGGGTCGAGCACCGCTGCGGTGTCGATGCCCACGGTCGTCGGTCCGATGTCGAGGGTCTCGCCCTCGAAGCAGTACAGCGTCCGCACGGTGTCCGGGCCCGTTGCGGACGGGAGCTCGACGGTCGCGTGCGCCTCCATCCGGATCAGCCAGATCGCGACGTCGGATTCGGCGCGGGCGGCCCACGAGTTGGGCGGGGGTGTCGGCACGCGCGCGTCGCCGAGCGCGCCCGCGACGACGGCGATCTCGGTCGCGTGACCGTTCGCGTCGGTGGTCACCACGCGAGGGACGTCACGGTCCCAGATCATCGTGAAGTACGGGTCGGTCATCTTGTCGACGCTCGGGAGGTTCAACCAGATCTGGAACAGCTCGAGCGGGTTCGGTGCATCCTGCTCGAGCAGCGGGAACATCTCGGAGTGCACGATGCCGCGGCCGGCGGTGAGCCACTGCACGTCGCCCTTGCCGAAGCGCGCCGCGGCGCCGAGCGAATCGGAATGGTCGATGAGGCCGGTGCGGACGATGGTCACGGTCTCGAACCCGCGGTGCGGGTGCTGGGGGAATCCGGGGACGGTCGCCCCGTGGTACATGTTCCAGCCGTCGATACCGTCGAAGTCCTGACCGAGGTTGCGGCCTGCGAGCGCCGCCGCCGGACCCAGATCCGGGTTGCCGGCCGGATAGTCGTCGTCGTGATGGGCGCAGAAGAGGAAGGGGTCGATCGTCGGCCACTGCGCACCGAGGGACACGGTCTGGCGTACGAGTTCGGTCACCCTCCGATCGTAGGTCGCGTCCGTCGGCTGGGCCGCGCCGGTTGGGCGACCCGCGGCGTCACCTCGGTACGCTCCGGGCATGACGGTTCACGAGCGCCCCTTCGGCCGGTACTACGAGGATTTCGAGCCCGGTGACGTCTACCGGCACTGGCCCGGCAAGACGATCACCGAGTACGACGACCACCTCTTCTGCATGATCACGATGAACCACCATCCGTTGCACACCGATGCGTGGTACGCCGAGACCCAGACCCAGTTCGGCAAGAACGTCGTAGTCGGCAACCTCGTGTACTCGCTCGTGCTCGGGATGAGCGTGCCGGACGTGTCGGGGCTCGCGATCGCGAACCTCGAGATCGAGACGCTGCAACACAAGCGACCGACCTTTCACGGCGACACGATCTACGCGGAGACGCGCGTGCTCGAGAAGAAGGAGAGTTCGAGCAAGCCCGACCGAGGCATCGTGAGCGTCGAGACGTTCGGGTACAACCAGCGCGGCGAAGAAGTGTGTTACTTCAAGCGCAAGGTCATGGTGCCGAAGCGTGAGTCCGCGAAGCCGCGCCAGCGCCCGTACCCCACCGACTGATCCGGCTCAGGCGAGATGGACAGGGACCGCGGCCATGCCGTGGTTGACCCGCCAGCGGTTCATCTCGGCGATCTCGCCCCGCTGCCCGTCGGCCATCGACGCGGCCCACCGCTTCACCGCCGCGGTGATCGCGTGCGGAGCGGCGTCATCGGCCATGTGGATTCCCCCGGCGTGGTGGTCGATCATCAGCCGGGTGAACTCCTGATCGAGCGCCGCGCCGCGCGCGGCGGCCAACGTCGCGAGTTGCGCCTTCGTCGCCAGCCCGGGCATGTCGGTCCGGGGCACGCGCATTCCCATCCAACCCATGGCGGTGTCGTCCTCGGTGCCGGCCTGGTGCCAGGTCGTGAGGTATTCGCCCATCATCCCGATCTCTGATGCCTGGTACGTGACGATCTCGCCCGCGATCTGGCGCAGGAGCGGGTCGGTGCCGTTGGCCAGGTAGGTGAAGCCCATCGAGATCGCCTGGTTGTGGTGCGTGCTCATGTCCTGGAAGAACCCGACGTCGACGGAGGTGTGGCCAGGGATCGTGGGGTCAGCTTGGGCGCGGCCGATCCGCCAGCCGACGGCGCCGCCGAGCACCAGTGCCGCGACGAGGAGCGCAATCCAGATCCCGCGGCCGGTCGTCTCGCCGCGTCCGCCCTCGCCGGGTTCGTCGTCCGGGTCGGTGGGCTCGATCGGACCCGACCCGCTCCGTGTCTCGTCGGCGGCAATCGTCATGCCGACCAGTCTGACGCGCCGGTCGGCTCAGATCCGTGCACCGGATCCGCGCAGTCGTGACATTCGAGTTCGATGGTGGCGTGGTCGATCCCGAACTCCGTGCTCACGAGACCCCGGAGTCGATTCCCGACGAGCTGCGCGTCGTGGAGGGACGGCTCACCGACGAGGACCACGTGGACAGAGAGCGCGGCGCTCTCCGAGCCGAGGGACCACACGTGGAGATGGTGATCCTCCTCCTCGTCGGGCTGGGCGCGGAGCGCGTCCTCGATGACGACCGAGTCCACCCCGCGCGGGGCGCGTTCGAGGAGCACGCTCGTGGCGTCGCGGAACAATCCCCATGTCGCCGCGAGGACGAGGCCGGTGATGGCGAGCGAGATCGCCGGGTCCGCCCAGTCCGCGCCGGTCGTGGCGACGACCACGCCGGCGATGATCACGCCGAGTGAACCGATCGCGTCGGACACCAGGTGGAGAAACGCGCCTCGCAGGTTGAGGTTCTCGCCGCTGACCCGTCCGACCGCCCACGCACTGCCGGCGTTCACGACGAATGCCAGCGCACCCACGACCGCCACCCCGGCTCCGTCGACCGCATGCGGATCCGAGAACCGGTCG
Organism: Acidimicrobiia bacterium; assembly: GCA_038209455.1. GTDB lineage: Bacteria > Actinomycetota > Acidimicrobiia > IMCC26256 > JAENVU01 > JAENVU01. The sequence continues at coordinate 392 of JBBQXR010000021.1, read as the reverse complement.
ATGGCCTCCCACACGATCCAGGCTGATGCGGCGATGAGCAACATCGCGTTGACCAGTGCGGCGAGCACCTCGGCGCGTGCCCAGCCGTACGTGGTGCGGGCCGACGCCGGTCGGGTACTGATCAGCAGCGCGGTCAGGGAGAGCGCGAGGGCCACCACATCGGTCGCGAGATGGGCGGTGTCGGCGAGGAGCGCCAGCGAACCGAAGGCGATCGCGGCCACGACCTGCACCACCAGCAGCGCCGCGTTGGCTGCGAGCGCAAGGGTCAGCGCACGGCGACGGGCGTCGGGACTCGCCCTCGACCCCGGTGCGTGATGGTGGCTGGTCACGAGGAAACGCTACCGACCATTCTGACAATGCGTCGCAAACCCGCGATAGTCGCGGGTTTGCGA
>JBBQXR010000020.1:0-17751 GCA_038209455.1 Acidimicrobiia bacterium | reverse complement strand
TACGGCGAGATGTAGCCCTTGTCGAAGCGCATGCCCTCGACGAGGTCGAGCTCCATGCCGAAGGTCTGGCTCTCCTCGACGGTGATGACGCCGTCGGTGCCGACCTTCTCGAGCGACTCGGCGATCATCTTGCCGATCTCGTTGTCAGCCGCAGAGATGGCCGCGACGTTCGCGATCTGTGCCGGGTCGGTCTTGACGCTCTTCGCGACCGAATGGATCGAGTCGACCGCAGTGACGACGGCGGCCTCGATGCCCTTCTTCAGCACCATCGGGTTCGCACCCGCAGCAACGTTGCGCAGACCCTCACGGACCATCGCCCAGGCGAGGACCGTCGCGGTCGTCGTGCCGTCACCGGCAACATCGTCGGTCTTCTTCGCGACTTCCTTGACCAGCTCGGCGCCGATCTTCTCGTACGGGTCTTCGAGGTCGATCTCCTTGGCGATCGACACACCGTCGTTGGTGATCGTGGGCGCGCCCCACTTCTTCTCGAGGACGACGTTGCGGCCCTTCGGGCCAAGCGTCACCCGGACAGCGTCAGCGAGCTTGTTCATGCCCGCTTCCAGTGACCGGCGAGCGTTCTCTCCGTACGCGATCTGCTTCGACATTCTGAGGTACCCCCTGGGGGATTCGAGGACGGGGTGGAATCGATCTCGGACGCCCCGCATCGGGGATCCGTTAGCACTCGGATCAAACGAGTGCTAACACATGTTGGCACTCTCGGGCGCCGAGTGCAAGTCGATCCGGCCCCGAACCTCCGGACGTCCGAGGGTTATCGTGCCGCATGGCCGAGATGCACGATGCGACCGAGGAATACCTCGAAACCATCCTCGAGCTCGAGGAAGAGGGCATCGTGCCGATCCGGGCCCGGTTGGTCGAGCGGCTCGGCGTGTCCGCCCCGGCGGTCTCCGAGCAGGTGAACCGCCTCGTCGACGGCGGTTACACCCAGCTGATGGACGACCGCAGCCTGCGACTCACGGACAAGGGCCGCACCCTGGCCACCACCGTCGTCCGCCGTCACCGGCTGGCCGAACGACTCCTCGTCGACGTCATCGGCCTCGAATGGGAGAAGGTCCACCGCGAGGCCGACCTCTGGGAGCACGCGATCTCCGCCGACGTCGAGGAGAAGCTGATCCAACTCCTCGGCGACCCGTCGACCTGCCCGCACGGGAACCCGATACCAGGCTCACATCACAGCCACGACGTCACCGCTCACGTCGTACTCGCCGAGGCGGCTCCCGGCCCCGTCACCATCGTCCGCATCAGCGAGAAGATGGAACTCGACGAGGAAGCCCTCGGACTGCTCGCCCGTGCCGGCCTCATCCCGGGTCGGACCGGGGCGGTCCTCGGGCGTGACGACGCGGGCGTCGAAATGGCCACGGATGCGGGCGCCACGGTCGTTCCACCGGCCATCGCCCGACTCATGTGGGTCACGCCCGGTGGGATCCCCGACTCACGCCCCGGCGGCCACGAGCACGAAATCGGTGCCGAAGCCCAACACGAGACCGATCACTAGCCCCCACATCAACAGATCACGGCGACCGATCTTCTCCGCCACGTGGAACAGCTGACCGACCACGTACAGGATGGATCCACCGGCCAGGGCGAGAAACGCCATGTCGAGCGTCGAGTTGACGAAGCTCTGGCCGACGAGGGTGCCGACGAACGTCGGGCCGCCGCCGATGAGGCCGAGGGTCGCAAGGAATCCCCACGACGGTCGCTCCTCGTCGCCCGCCATCGGCGCCACGATCCCGAATCCCTCGGTGGCGTTGTGGAGCCCGAACCCGACGATGAGGAGGAGCGCCAGGCTGATCTTGTCCTGTGCTGCCGATTGACCGATCGCGAGTCCCTCGGAGAAGTTGTGCAGCCCGATCCCGATGGCGATGAACAGTGCGAGCCGCTTCGACGGCGAGAGACTGTGCACGGACGAACGACGCAGCTGACCGGCTGCGGCGGCGCCGGGCCCGACATGGCTGTCCCGACTCCGTCCCGCCAGCCACCGGTCGTAATACACCAACGAGAGCGCCCCCGCGGCGAACAGGCCCACGAACACGATCGCCAACCACCCGAAGCGCACCCACGAGCCGCCATGGTCACTCGCTTGCGTGAGTGCGTGCTCGACCGGCTCGATGCCGTGCTGCATGACCTCGATGAGGAGGAACAGGAGAATCCCGGCGGCGATGGCATTGAGCAGCGAACGGGCCGCGACCGACAGCCGGCGGACGCGTCCCATCGGCAGACCCAGAAAGATGGTCAACCCGGCGATGCCGCCGAGCACTGCGATCTGGACGTCTGACACGAGGAAGCCCTCCGGCACCAACTCGACGACTGGGTGAGTAAGGGTACCCTAACTAAAGGCTCCCATAGTCGTCAAGGGTCGAACGCACCAACCCCACGGAACGTGAGAGAACCGGTGGGCGCTCAGCCCCCGGCGACCGCCGGCACGATGCTCACCGTGGCGCCGTCGGCCACATCCGTCGCCAGACCGTCGAGGAAGCGAATGTCCTCGTCGGCCACGAACACGTTGACGAACCGCCGCAGCTCGCCGTCGTCGCCGAACAGGCGACCCTGGAAGCCGGGGTGCGCGGCGTCGAGCGCGGCGAGGACCTCACCGAGCGAACCCGGTGACAACGCCACCTCGGGCGCACCCCCGGAGAGTTCACGGAGCTGGGTCGGGATACGGACGGTGACGGTCATGGCAGATCCTCTCGGCGATCAAGGAAACCGGTGAACAGGACGTCGCTCATGCGAGGAGATCCTCGGGGTCGAACGCATCGTGGAACGCGTCGAGCGTGGGGGCGATCGTGGCGGTGGGTCCGACCTGGCCGACCACCGCATCGAGTGTCTTCAACCCGTGACCGGTGATGTAGACGACGACGCGTTCGTCGGCCCGGATCACGCCCTGCGCTGCGAGCTTGGAGAGCGTGGCGACGGTGACACCGCCGGCGGTCTCCGCGAAAATGCCCTCGGTCCGCGCGAGCAGACGGATGGCATCGACGATCTCGTCGTCGGTGACTGCTGCGAAGCCACCGGTGCTGTTGCGCACCGCATCGAGCGCGAAGTACCCGTCGGCCGGGTTCCCGATCGCGAGCGACTTGGCGATCGTGTCCGGCTTGACCGGCTTGATGGTGTCGGATTCGCCGAGCCACGCCGTCGCCACCGGGGAACAGCCCAAGGCCTGCGCACCACTCACCCGGACATGGGGCGCCTCGTCGAGCAACCCCACGGTGTGGAGTTCGTCGAAGCCCTTGCGGATCTTGGTGAGCAACGAACCGCTCGCGACCGGAACGACCACGTGATCCGGCGCCTGCCACCCGAGCTGCTCAGCCGTCTCGTACGCGAGCGTCTTGGAGCCCTCGGCGTAGAAGGTGCGGATGTTCACGTTCACGAACGCCCAGGGGTAGGTCCCGGCCAGCTCGGCGCAGAGCCGGTTGACGTCGTCGTAGTTCCCGTCGATGGCGACGACGTTGCCGCCGTACACCGCCGTCGTCACGATCTTGCCCTGCTCGAGGTTGGCCGGCACGAACACGAAGGAACGCAGTCCCGCGTGGGCCGCGTGCGCAGCGACCGCGTTGGCGAGGTTGCCGGTGGAGGCGCACGCGGCGACCTTGAACCCGAACTCGAGTGCCTTGCTCAACGCGACTGCGGTGACCCGGTCCTTGAACGAGTTGGTGGGGTTGGTGGTGTCATTCTTGATCCACACCTCGCCGAGCCCGAGTTCCGCGGCGAGGCGGTCCGCGCGCACCAGCGGCGTGAACCCGGCACCGAGGTCGACTGCCGGGTTGCGGTCCACCGGCAGCAGATCCGCGTAGCGCCAGATGCTGAGCGGCCCGGCCGCAATGGATTCTCGCGAGATCGACGCCTTGATCGCCTCGTAGTCGTAGGTCACCTCGAGCGGGCCGAAGCACCACTCACACGTGAAGATCGGGGCAACGTCGTATTCACGACCGCACTCCCGACAGCGCAAAGCCTGCACCTGGGTCATGTCACTGCTCTCCTGGTCTCGGTCACTCGGCGCGCTCTGGCTCGGACCTCACGGTCCTCGGTTCGAGCGCTCAACGAGCGGGAAACCAGGTCGGTCACCCACGCTTTGGGCTCTCTCATCGTTCGGGCATTGGCACCTGGCTCCCCACAACACTGGGTTCGCTGGTTGCCGCGGCGTCTTCGGGCCCGTCCCTCAACCGCTCTGGATAAGCGCGTGAACCCCGGACTTTAGACGCCGATAGGCCCTCGCGCCAAAAGATGGACGGGCTCCGCCGGAGCCCGACGGCCGGACGGCCGGACGGCAGCCTCTACGATGCCCTCCCGTGGCGACTCCCCCCGCCCTGCTCCCGGTCCCGCGTTGCGCAGAGGACTTCGACGTGGTCGAGCTTCTCCGCCGCAAGCGCGAGCGCGGCCTGACCATCTCGGTGTGCCTCCCGGCCCGCAATGAGGAGCCCACCGTGGGCCACATCGTGGCCACCGTCCGCCGCACCCTCATGGAGACCTACCCCCTGGTCGACGAGGTCGTGGTCATCGACGACGGGTCGCTCGACTCCACTGCGGAGGTCGCCGCGTGGGAGGGCGCTCGGGTGATCGCCGTCGAAGACGTGCTGCCCGAGGCAGGCCCCGGGAGTGGCAAGGGCAACGCGATGTGGAAGTCGCTGCACGCGACCACGGGCGACATCGTCTGTTGGGTCGACGCCGACATCCGGAACTTCGGCCATCACTTCATCACCGGCCTGATCGGTCCGCTCCTCACCGACGAGGCGACCGCGTTCGTCAAGGGCTACTACCGACGTCCGCTGCACGGGGAGCCCTCCGGCGGCGGACGCGTCACCGAACTCGTCGCTCGCCCCACGCTCTCCGTGCTCTTCCCGGACCTCGCCGGTTTCATCCAGCCCCTCTCGGGCGAGTACGCCGGGCGCCGCTCGCTCTTCGAGTCGGTGCCGTTCGTCGAAGGCTGGGGGGTCGAGATCGGCCTCCTCGTCGACATCGTGCGTGCCGTCGGGCTCGATGCGACCGCGCAGGTGGACCTGGGTGTGCGCGAACATCGCAACCGGCCGCTCGAAGACCTCGGACCGCAGGCGACCGCGATCCTCGTCACCGCCCTTCGCCGCGCCGGGCTCGCCCGGTCCACCACCGACCGTGCCCACGCCACGCTGACCCGGTTCACCGAGGCCTTCGAGCCCGACGTCGTCGACGTCGAGGTGCGGGAGCGCCCGCCGATCCTGACGATCCCCGCCTACCGCGAGAAGTTCGGACTCGGCGTCGGCACCTGATCCGGCGCCACCTTCGTCACCCGATCGATCGGGCGATCTCCACGGCAGACTCCTCGACCAGCAACGCGGCGCGAGCGAACGCTTCACCCGCCTGCCAGACCCGGTCGGTCAGCGCGAGTGCGGCGACATCGCCGAGGACCGACAACTCCTCCCGCGCGTCGTCGGTGATCTGACCGGCGATCACGGCTCGGTGGGCCACACCGAGATCCGCGGCGACGTCGAGCACACCACCGACGACCTTGCCGTCGAAGCTCGTGCGATCGAGCTTTCCCTCGCCGGTGACGACGAGTTCACACCGCTCGAGCGCGGCCTCGAGTCCGACGACTTCCGCGACCACGTCGAAGCCCGGCTCGATCGTCGCGCCGATCGCCGCCAACCCGCCGGCCAGGCCACCCGCCGCGCCGCCGCCTTCCAACCTGGTGACGTCGACACCGGTGCGATCGAGGTACACGCCGGCAAGCTGTTCGAGGCGGCGGGTGAGGAGCCCGACCTGCGCCGCCGACGCGCCCTTCTGCGGTCCGAAGATCGCGGCCGCGTCGACGAACTCCGTTCGCACGTCGCACGCGACCGTCACCGGCACCGCGCCGAACGACCAGCCGAGTGCCTGCACCGCCGCGAGTCCGCCGTCTGTGGTCGCACTGCCGCCGACCCCCACGATCACGCGGGACGCGCCGGCGCGGATCGCGGCGGCGATCAACTCGCCGGTACCGCGCGTGCTCGCGCCGAGCGGGTCGCGCCGCTCGACGGGCACGACCGCCTGGCCGCTGGCCCGCGCCATCTCCACGATCGCGGTGCCGTCACCGAGGATCGCCCATTCGGCATCGACCGGATTACCGAGCGGACCGGTCACCGTGGTCCGGCGCCGCGAGCCACCCCGTGACGCGAGGATGACATCGAGGGTGCCCTCGCCCCCATCGGCCAGCGGAATCTCGACCACGGCTTCGATCCCGGCCGATCGCAGCCCGCGTGCGATCGCGGCGGCCGCCTCGGCCCCGGAAAGGGTGCCGCGAAACTTGTCAGGACAAGCAACTGCCGAGCCGATCATCACCGATAGATTGGCCCAGCCCCCGTCCCCGTTGAGGATTCTCGTGCTCGAACGCGTCCCGTTGTTAGAAAAGTCACTGGCGGATTACGCCGAGGTCGCCGGCGCCGATGCCGTGGATCGGATTCGCGCCGCCGCGGCGCCGCTCAAGGGAGCCCGCATCCTCCACGTCAACGCAACGGCCTATGGCGGCGGTGTGGCCGAACTCCTCGCCACCCATGTCCCGTTGCTGCGGGATCTCGGTATCGAGGCCGAATGGCAGGTCATCCACGGCAGCGACGAGTTCTTCGCCATCACCAAGAACGTCCACAACGCGCTGCAAGGTGCGTCGATCGAGTGGACCGCAGCGATGCAGCGGGTTTACCTCGAGAAGGTCCTCGACAACGCGCTGCTGCTCGAGGGTGAGTTCGACTACGTCGTGATCCACGACCCGCAGCCGGCGGCGATCCTCGGCCTCGCCGGGTCGTCGAGCGTCAACGGCCCCGACACGAAGTGGGTGTGGCGCTGCCACATCGACCTCACCGACGCCAACCCCGACGTCTGGGAGTTCTTCCGGCCGTACGTGGAGCAATACGACGCGTCGGTGTGGACCATGCCCGAGTTCGTGCCGTCGTCGTTGCACATGGACCGCATCGTCCAGGCGCCGCCGTGCATCGACCCGCTGTCGGTGAAGAACCTCGCCCTCCCCGAACCGTTCATGCGCGAGATCGTGAAGCAGTACGGAATCGATCCCGACCGCCCGATGCTGTGCCAGGTGAGCCGGTACGACCCGTGGAAGGACCCACTCGGCGTGATCGAGGCCTATCGCCTGGTCCGTGAGCAGGTCCCCGGCGTCCAGCTGGTGCTCGCCGGATCGATGGCCACCGACGACCCCGAGGGTTTCCAGGTGTGGGAGGAGGTCGACGCAGCACGCGAGGGCGACCACGACATCCACCTGCTCTCCAACATCCAGCAGGTCGGCAACGTGCAGATCAACGCGTTCCAGCGCGCGGCCGACGTCGTGATCCAGAAGTCGTTGCGGGAAGGCTTCGGCCTCACCGTGAGCGAAGGGCTCTGGAAGGGTCGGCCGGTCATCGGTGGTCGCGCCGGCGGCATCACGCTGCAGATCGAAGACGGTGAGAACGGGTACCTCGTCGACTCGGTCGAGGAATGTGCACAACGCAGCATCGAGTTGCTCGAAGCACCCGAGCGCGCCGACGCGATGGGCATCTCGGGCCGGGAGCACGTGCGCCAGAACTTCCTGTCCACGCGCGAGCTCGAGGACTGGATCACCCTCTTCAACGACCTGTCCGCCTGAACATGATCGTCGTCTCGCACCGGGGACCGGTGAGCTTCCGGCGCGAGGCGGATGGCACCTTCAGCGAACGGCGCGGTGCCGGTGGCGTCGTCAGTGCGCTCGCCCCGCTCGTCGCAGGCCATGGCGACGTGCACTGGATTGCCGCGGCGATCGGCGACGACGACCGGGCCGCGGTCGCGTCGGGCGCCGCGAGTTCGGCGTCGGCGGTCGAGTTGCTCGCCCTCGACCCCGAGACCCATCGGCTCCACTACGACGTGATGTCGAATCGCATCCTGTGGTTCCTGTTCCACGGCCTGTTCGATCTTCCCCGCCAACCGGTCTTCGACCGGGAACTCCACGAGGCGTGGGACGCCTATCGGACGATCAACCAGGCGTTCGCGGAGGCGATCGCCACCGCGGCCAGACCCGACGACACCGTCCTGGTCCAGGATCTCCAGCTGTGCCTGGTCCCGGCCCAGCTCCGGGCGCTGCGGCCGGACCTCCGGATCTCGCACTTCACCCACACACCGTTCTGTGACCCGGGCGCGATGCGGGTCCTTCCCACCTCGGTCGCCACCGAGTTGTGCAGCGCGCTCGCCGGCACTGCGGCCGGATTCCACTCCGACCGCTGGGCACGCAACTACCGCAGCAGCGTGGCCGAGGTCCTGGGCGCGGACGTGATGCCCCACGCATTTACCGCGACGTTCGGGCCCGACCCCGAGGAGCTTGCCACCACCGCCGCCTCCGCCGACGTTCGCCTCGAGGCCGACGCGTTGGCCGAGCGGGTCGGTGACCGTCACTGCATCGTACGGAGCGATCGCATCGAGCTCTCGAAGAACATCGGACGCGGGTTCCTCGCGTTCGACGAGTTGCTCGATCGCCATCCCGAATGGCGCGGCCGGGTCACGTTCGTGGCGGTTCTCAACCCATCGCGCGAATCGCTCGACGAGTACCGCGAGTACCGCCGCGACATCGACAGCATCGCCGAGCGCGTCAACGAGCGGTGGGCGACCCCGGATTGGGAGCCGATCATCGTCGACGCGCGCGACAACTACCCGCGTTCGGTCGCGGCGTTGCAACACGCCGACGTGGTGCTCGTCAACCCGATACGCGACGGATTGAACCTGGTCGCGATGGAGGGCCCGCTCGTCGGCACCCGCGATCCGGTCCTGTGCCTCTCACGCGAAGCGGGCGCGTTCGACCTCCTGCACGAGGCCTGCATCGAGGTGCAACCCTTCGACGTGTCACAGACCGCCGACGCGTTGGCCGCTGCGCTCGCGATGGAACCCGGGGAGCGCGCACAGCGTGCCGAGGGACTGCGTGCTGCCGCACGTTCGTGGCCGGCGTCCGCCTGGCTCGACTCCCTCGTGAGCCACGCCCGCTGACTGCGGCTCGATCGGCGCCACTCAGGCGACGAGAGCGGACAACAACGCAACGAGAGCGTCTGGACCGTCGACATGGACGTCGGCGCGTGCCACGAGTTCGGGTGGTTCCTCGCTCGACCGGACTGCGATCCGTACCGCGCTGGCGAGCGACCCGTCGGCGACGAGACGATCGAGGGCGTCGAACCCACTCAGATCGCCATGGTCGTCACCGGCGAAGAGCGCACGGCGGGTGCCCCTGGCCAGCCGTTCCACCCCTCGCCCCTTGTCGACCGGGACCGGCGGCCGCAGTTCCACGGCCATGCGGGTCGGGTATCGGGTGAGGCCGAGCGCATCGGCCTGACGCGCCGCCCACGCCTCGGCGTCGGCTCCGACTTCCGGCCGCATCCGCCAGTGAAGGGTGACCGCCACCGTTCCCTTGCGTTCGACGAACACGTCCGGCAGTACCGCATCCGCGGCTGCGGCAACCGCGGCGACCGCAGCCGCGTACGGTGCCGCCGCTTCGTCGACCTCGACGCACGCGCGGTCGGCGTTCCACCGTTCGAGTCCGTACTGACCGACCAGCTCGAGACCATCGACGGGCAGGACGCGACGGAGGAACTCCACCGGACGACCACTCACGATGCCGACGCGCGCGAACCGTTGCGTGAGCCGTCGCAGGGTCGCGACCGCGCCGCCGACCGGCACGGCGTCGTCCGGATGGTCGACGATCGACGAGAGCGACCCGTCGAAGTCGGCGAGGATCGCCGTCGCGCCAGGATCATCCGCCAACGCGCGCAGCGCGTCGATCACGAGCTAGCTGCCGACGACCACGATGCAGTCGGCGTCGGTCGTCGTGGGCGGCGGGACGGGCATCGTCTGTACCTTTGCGCTCGGAATCCCCGCCGCGAGGGTCGTGCACACTGCGGTCTTGCCCGTCTTCGGGTAGACCACGGTGCCGGTCCGGACCGCCGACGCGTTGTTCGCCGGCAAGGTCTTGTAGCCCTTGGCCTTGATCGCGTTGGTCAGCGTGCCCGCCACTCCGGCCCGACCCGACCCGTTGAGGACGAGGACCGACACTTCGGCCGGCGGCACCGCCGCGACCTTGGTCGTGCTGGTCGTGCTCGCCGATCCCTTCGCGACGGTCGTCGTGGTGGTCGACGTTGACGACGACGACGACGACGACTTCGAGCCGCCGTCGCCGACCGCGCCCGTGTTGCCGTCGTCGATCGCGTTGAGCAGGACGACGCCGATGATCACCGCCACCGCGATGAGCGCAGCCCCGCGCGCAGCCGAGAATCCGGATGCCCCGCGTCCGCCCCCACCACCACTCCGGGCGCGACGGGTTTCAGCGGGTTCCTGGCCTGGCCGTTCCTGCGGATCGTTCATCAACCGCGCCTCGAGTTACCAGCCCGGTCGACGCAATGCGATCTCTCGATTGCTGCGGCCCGGGGAGTTCGATCCTGACCCATCGACCCTCCCGGTTCGCACCGCCCGCCCGAGGGAAGCCACCCGGTGCCGCGGCCCCGGCCCCCGGGGCTCCCGGGCCGCGGCCGGACTCGGTCTCACCGGAGAGCCCGGCTCGGAGCGATCAGCGACACGGAGGCCGCACCCGAGTCCGCACTCCTGCCGTACGGCTCTCGCATTCAGGGCCATGTGGCACTGCGTCGAACGGACGTTCCGCCTTAGGTTCAGCGCATGAGACTCACGCGAGGCACCACGAAGCGGTGCCTCCGGGTCATCACGATCGGCGTTGCGTTCGCCGCGTTGGCCAGCGGATGCATGATGCGGGTCAATGCCGCCGGCGACATCGGTGGAAGCGCGAATGAGGACCGCCCGGTCGCCGATCAGATCATCGGCTTGGACCCGTCGTGGGTGCTGATTCCCGGAGACGTCGTGTACCCCGACGGTCAGCCGTCCGGCTTCACGACCTTCTTCGATCAGACGTGGGGACGCTTCAAGGAGAAGATCATCGCGACGCCCGGCAACCACGATTACCACACCGCGAACGGTGCCGGTTTCTACGCGTACTTCAATCAGCCGTTGTACTTCGGCAAGGACATCGGTCTCGGTTGGCGGGTCGAGGTCGTCAACTGCGAGATCGCCTGTGGCGCCGGCAGCACGCAAGAAGTCGCCATCGGCGCTGATGCGGTCGCCCACCGCAACGAGCACCTCATCCTCCTGGTGCACGAGCCTCGGTTCACGGGCGGCTCGTCACACGGTTCCGAGACCGGGCTGACCGCGATCTGGAAGGACGTCGCAACGAACGGCGGTGAGTTCGCGGTCTCCGGCGACAACCACGTCTATGAGCGGTTCGCCCGGATGAACAGTGCCGGTGCACTCGATCCCGGCAACGGTATGCGCCAGTTCGTCGCTGGCACCGGCGGGAACGGCCTCTACACGGTCACTCCCATTGCCGGCGAGGAAGCATTCCAGTTCGCGAAGCAAGGTGTGCTCGCGTTGGATCTCGCTGCCGGTCAGTACGGGTGGCACTTCATCGCGACCGATGGTGAAGTCATGGACAGTGGACTGCAATCCACCAAGGCGGCCCTCCCGCTGTGATCCCAACCGAGCCGGAGATCGGGATCGAACCGATGGCCTGCGGTTTACAAGACCGCTGCTCTACCAACTGAGCTACTCCGGCGAAGGGTGCGAGGCTACAAGTGCTCCGGGCCGGAGCCGTGCTCCCGACGGGCCGCGACGGCATGCAACGCGATCGCCGCGGCCGCGGCCACGTTGAGGCTCTCGAGCCGCCCGTGGAGCGGAATCGACGCGATTACGTCGCATCGGTCACGGGTGAGCCGCGCCAACCCGCGGCCCTCGGCCCCGAGCACGATCACCACCGGACCATCGGCCACGGCGAGGTCGGTCACGGTGGTGGTGCCGTCCGCGTCGAGACCCACCGTCCACACGCCTGCACGTTTGGCCTGATCGAGGAAGGCGGGAATCCCTCCCACGTCGGCGATGGGGAGGTACTCCGCGGCGCCCGCGGCCGCCTTCAGCACGGTGGGGCCGAGGCGCGCCGCTCGGTGTCTCGGGATGATCACCCCGGTGACTCCGGCGGTCTCCGCGGTGCGCAGGACGGCCCCGAGGTTCCCGGGATCGGTCACACCGTCGACGGCGACGATGAACGCAGCCGGATCGGCAAGGAGGTCCTCGACGCTCGCCGACGTGATCGGTTCGGCGCGGGCGACCACCCCCTGCGGCGCCTCGGACCGGGCCCGTTCTTCGAGCGACGCCGGTGAGACCCGGCGCACGCGGACACCGATCGCCTGGGCCAGGCTCTCGATCTCCTCGGCACCGCTCGCGCGTTCGACGACCCAGATCTCCCGGATGTTGCGCTTGCGGGACCGGAGCAACTCCCGCACCGCGTGGAACCCTTCGACCTGCTCACCGCCGAGGTCGTCGGAGTCACGTCCCGTCCGCGGGGCGCGATCGGGGCGACCCGCGCGGTCGGAGCGGTCAGGTCGACCACTCCGCTCGGGCACTCGACGCGGGTTGCGCGTCATCGATGCCAGGTGGTGCCGCCCGCACCGTCCTCGATCACCACACCACGCGCCGCCAACTCGTCGCGGATGCGGTCGGCCGCCGCGAAGTCCTTCGCCGCCCGCGCATCGGTCCGTGCCTGCACCATCGCCTCGATCTCCTCGGCATCGTCGTCGGCCGCCTCGACGACGGGTGCGAACCCGAACACGTCGAGGATGACCCGTATCGCAGCGACCAGGGCGCCGGCAGTTGCAACGTCGTCGGCGTCGAACGCGAGGTTGGCCCTACGGACCGCGTCGAACAGCACCGCCACCGCGCCCGCGGTCCCGAAGTCCTGATCCATGGCCTTGCGGAACTCCGCGATCGTCTCCGAGTCGGCGGCGTCATCGGCGGTGATGGTTCGGGCCGCGCGCCGCAAGAGATCGTCGATGCGCCCGACGGCCTTCTGGGCCGCCCCCAACTCCCTGGCCGTCAACTCCATCTGCGAGCGGTAATGCACCTGGAGCACCGCGAGCCGGAAGGCCCGCGCACCGTAGGTGTCGAGCGCCTCGCCGAGCGTGGTGAAGTTCCCGAGGGACTTGCCCATCTTCTCGGCGCCGACCATGACCATGCCGGAATGGATCCAGTGCCGGGCGAAGGGATGCCCGGCCCCCTCGGCCTGCGCCCGCTCGTTCTCGTGGTGCGGGAACACGAGGTCGTCGCCCCCGCCGTGCAGGTCGAAGCCGTCACCGAGGATCTCGAGCGACATCGCCGAGCACTCGATATGCCAGCCGGGACGGCCCCGCCCCCAGGGACTCTCCCAGTCCGGTTCGCCGGGCTTGGCCGCCTTCCACACCGCGAAGTCGACCGGGCTGCGCTTGCGCTCGTCGACCTCGACGCGCGCGCCCGCGCCGTCGACCAGGTCCGAGAGTCGGCGGCCCGAGATGTCGCCGTAGCCGGGATAGGACTCGACTGCGAAGTACACACCCTCGCCCTCGATCACGTACGCGCATCCCCGATCGACGAGTTCACCGATGAGTTCGATCATCGGCGCAACGAACTCGGTCGCGCGCGGGACCTGGTCGGGTCGGCGCACATTGAGGCGGTCGAGTTCGGCCCAGTACGCGGCCTCGTACCGGTCGGCGAGCTCACGCTCGCTCGTCCCCTCGGCCGCAGCCCGGGCGATGATCTTGTCCTCGACGTTGGTCACGTTGCCCACGAAGGTGACCCGATTCCCGGTCCATTCCAGGTAGCGCCGGATCACGTCGTAGACCAGCGCGGTGCGCCCGTGGCCGATGTGGGGAACGTCGTACACCGTCGGTCCACACACGTACATCGACACTTCGCCCTCGACGCGGGTCGTCAACTCGACGTCGCGCTTCGCCAGAGAATCGAAGATCCGCACCATCGGGCGAGGCTACCGGTCGCCGTCTTCGCCCCCAGGACCGTTCTGTGCGCGCTACCCGTGTTCGAGGAGCGCGACCGACCACGCAGCGATTCCCTCGGACCGGCCCACGAATCCGAGCCCCTCACCGCGCTTGGCGCGGATCGCGACGTGGATCCCGACGCCCATCGGTTCCCGGGCGGGCACCAAAGCGGCGGTGACGTTCGCCACCATGGCGGCAACGTGCGGACCAAGGCGCGGCCGTTCGGCCGCGATCACGACGTCGACGTTGCCGACCCACCAACGGGCCCCGGCCACCTTGGTGGCGACCTGGGTGAGCAACCCGATCGACGACGCACCGGCGTAGGCGGGATCGCTCGCCGGGAACAGCTCGCCGAGATCGGGGAGGCCGGCCGGGCCGAGGAGCGAATCCGCGACCGCGTGGGCCACCACGTCTGCGTCCGAGTGACCGACGAGCCCGGGTGCGTCGGGAATGACCACCCCGCCGATCGTGAGGCTGCCGCCGTCGCCGAACGGATGGACGTCGTAGCCCAACCCCACGCGCATCATTTCGGCGTCCCTCGCGCGGCGAGGACAGCGGTCGCCCGTTCGAGGTCTTCGGGAGTGGTGATCTTGAAGTTGTCCGTCGCTCCGGGCACGACCACGACGGTACCGCCGGCCGCCTCCACCACCGCGGCGTCGTCGGTTCCTTCCGGTTCGGTCGCATGGGCCGCACGCAGCACGGTGGCGCGGAACGCCTGCGGCGTCTGGACGGTCACCAGCTCGTCGCGGGGCAACGTCGCCACGACCACACCGTCACGCACCTGCTTGACCGTGTCGGCAACGGCGAGACCCGGCACTGCGGCGTCGGCCCCCGCCCGGACGGCCTCGATCACCCGCTCGAACACATCGACGGCCGCGAGTGGCCGCGCCGCGTCGTGCACGAGGACGAGGTCCGCGTCCGCCGGGACCCGGGCCAGGCCCGCGCGCACCGAGGCCGATCGGGTCGCGCCACCGGGGACCGCGACGGCGCGGGTCAACGACCAGTCGGCACCCGGCGGGACCACGACGACGACGCCCTCCGAGACCACCTGCGCCGCAGCAATCGCGTGGTCGACGACTCGCGTCGGACCGAGGGCCGCGAGTTGTTTCGGACCTCCGAAGCGCGCTCCGGATCCCGCTGCCACCACAATCGTCCAGACCACCACGGGGCAATGATGGCGCGTCAGCCGCTCCGGGTCGGGCTCTCGACCAGGTCCTGGTGCGCCGGTGGCCGGGCCGCCTCCACCCGGGCGAAGACGATCCGGCCCGCGCTGGTGGGCACCACCGACGAGACGGTGAAGGGCATCCGGCCGGCGTCGATGAGGTCGACACCGCCGTTCACCACCACCATCGATCCGTCCTCGAGGAATCCGACGGCCTGTCCGTCGTGCCGGCCGACGCGGGTGAGGCCGACCTGGATCGTCTCGCCGGCCACGACTGCCGGCGCGAGGTCGGCCGCCACCCGGCGCGGGATCACGGTGATGACGCCCTGCACCTCGGCGACGCGCGCGAGCTTCACGTCGTTCGTGAGCAGGCGGAGTTGGAGCCGACGGGCGAGCGCAACGAGCTTCGCGTCGACCTCACGCATCTCGGGAACTTCGTCGTCGATGACGTAGACGCGATTGTGCGCCTCGCGCCGGAGCACGTCGAGCGTCTCGATGCCGTGGAGTGCCCGACGCCCCCGCTCGTCGCCCACATCGGCCATGCCCTGCAACTCGTCGAGCACGAACCGCGGAATCAGGAGGTCGTCGCGGAAGAGTCCGGAGCGGCAGAGCGGAAGGAGCTGCACATCCATCACTGCCGACGAGTCCACGATGAAGCCGTTGGACTCGTCGTAGGCCTGGGCCCGCGCCGTCGGCCGGGTGGAGAGTCCCGCGGCGGCGAACAGGTCCTCGGCGCGGTGCGCGGCGACCCGCTGGCCGAGGTACATGAAGGTCCAGAGGACGATGCCGGCGGCCGCGAGACCGATCTGGACGGGAAGGAAGATGGCGAGCGGCACGGCGAGCGCGAGCCCGAGCATGCCGCCGACGGCCCCCCCGAAGATCCCGCAGAGGAGTTGCGGGATCGGGATGCGGTCGGCCCGGCGCTCGGCGACGCCCACGCCACGATCAAGGAGACGACCGAGAAACCCGCCCATGAGGTATCCGGCGAGGCAGCCGACCATGCCGACCGCGCCCACCACGGATTCGGACGCGGTGAAGTCACGTGCGACGAGGTATCCGACCGCGGTCATCAGGACCACAGTGAACAGACGGACGACTTCTACGAACACGACGATCCTCCAACCTCTGGGATCGGCGGGCGTTGCGCCCACCTTGAACCATTGGTCGGATCGGCCCCCGAAGCGGCCGGGCTATTTCGTTTTCGTCGCCTTCGTGACCTTGACGGCCTTCGCGGGGGTCTTCGTCGGGGCCTTGGCGGCCTTCGCCGCCGGCTTCGCAGCTTTCGCGGCGGGCGCCTTCGCGGTCGCCTTGGCCGCCGGTTTCGCGGCGGGTTTCGCCGCCGCCTTGGCGGGTGCCTTCCGGGGCTTCGACGGCACGATCGGCGGCGGCGGCTTCGTGAGCGCACCGTCGTCGTCGAAGTCGATGGAGCTACGGCGGCCGACGTTCGGTGGCTTGCCGAGCACCTCGTCGAGCTTGTCTTCGGCCGTCTCCTCGTCGACATTCAACGCGAAGGTGAGCTCGGAGACGAGGATCTGACGCGCCCGGGCGAGCATGCGCTTCTCGCCCGCCGAGAGACCCTTGTCCTTCTCGCGGATGGTGAGGTTCCGCACGACTTCGGCCACCTGGTAGATGTCGCCGCTCTTCAACTTCTCGACGTGGTTCTTGAACCGCCGCGACCAGTTCGTCGGCATGCGCGCTTCCTTCTTGCGCAACACCGCGAAGACCTCTTCGACCTCTTCGTCGTTGATGACGTCCCGCAGCCCGATCTCGTCCGCGTTGTCTGCGGGGACCATGAGCGTGAGGTCACCGTAGGCAAGGCGCAGGACGAGGTAGTCCTGCTTCTTGCCGAAGGCCTCGCGCCGCTCCCGCTTCTCGATCGTGGCCGCACCGTGATGCGGGTACACGACTTTGTCACCAACGGCGAACGGCATAAGGGGAAAGGCTCCTCGAGCAGGGGCAGTGCGAGGGGGACCATGATACCGGAGTCAGCGACCTCGGGAGGATCCGTGGGTAGTGTGACCCCCGTGACCGACCGTCGCATCCTGAGCTCCACCGAGCTCTTCGCCTCATTGCCCGAGGAGATGGTGGAACAGCTCCGCGCGAAAGCGCGGGACCGCTCCCTGGCCAAGGGCGAGCTGCTGTTCTCCCAGGGCGACGAATCCTCCGACCTCTACGTGGTCATGGACGGTCGGATCGCCATCTCCACGCGATCGAGCGACAACCGCGAATCGATGGTCGCGGTGCTCGAGAACGGCGGCCTGTTCGGCGAGATGGGCCTGTTCGACGGCGGCCCCCGCTCGGCTGAGGCACGGGCCCTGAGCGACACCACGCTCCTCGAGATCGCGTTCGACGACGTGCGCGCCGCGGTCCAGGAACGGCCCGAGGTGCTGTGGGTGATCGTGCGGCTCCTTGCGCAACGGATCCGGGCCACCGACGAAGCCCTCGCCGACGCGGTGTTCCTCGATGTCCCCGCCCGCACCGCCAAGCGGCTCCTCGAGCTGGCCGGCGATGCCGACGAGTTCCAGCTGCCGATGACCCAGGAGGACCTCGCCGGCCTCGTCGGGGCCTCACGCGAGCGGGTCAACAAGGCCATCGCGATGTTCGTACGCCTGGGCTGGGTGAAGGCGACCGGCCGGAGCCGCTATCGCATCGACGACCGCGAGCAGCTCGAACTCCGCGCCAACCCGTAGACGGTTCGCCCCGTCTCGCACCCAGTTCTGGGAGGCACCGTGGATCGCGACCCCACGAGTTCGATCTCGG
>JBBQXR010000019.1:0-18042 GCA_038209455.1 Acidimicrobiia bacterium | reverse complement strand
GTCCCCGACGACGCGTCGAGTGACGTGCCGCCTGGGTGCTGAACTCGGTCCTCCGGGTCAAACCTGCCGACCTTTGTCCTCTGGTGTCCCGAGGCGGTACAGGAAGGGACACACGTCGGGGGTGGTTAACGGCCGCCGGGGTGCGGAACCGCTGGGAGCTAAGACACTGTCGGCTACGGCGTTACGTCGCTCACGACCGTAAAGTCGACGAACTCGGGCGCGCCTTCGAAGATCTCCGCCATCGTCGCCCGCGCGACCGCCAACCCTTCCTCGCGCCGTGGATCGGTCTCGCGCTCGCGAGCGCGCTCCTCGCTCTCGAAGACCACGAGGAAGGAGATCCGGCTCGGGTTGCCGTCGTCTCGCATAGCGGTCGATAGCACCAACCCGGAACCGGCCTGCTCGGATTCACGCAACTGTTCAATCAAGCGCGGCAGTTCAGCATCCTTTCCCGGCTTCAGTGTCATGGTGATCAGTTGTGCCCACATTCCAGGCCCTCCAATAGCGAGCGATTCTGGACGCGGACCATACCGGAACGCCCTCGCCGCGTCCCTGCCGCCCGGGTGTTACTAACGAACGCCTGGGTGCCCGACCCCAGCAGCGTTTGTCGCTTGAGCTGCGCTGAACGCGTCCAATGTGACAGATGGTCGGGGTGGTGGGTCAGAGCGTCTTGGCGAAGTCGTGGGTGCGCCAGTGCTCGGGGGTGAGCGCGATGGTCACCGACTCGGCGGACTCGGGGTTCTGCTCCATGTACCAGGCGCCCAACTCGGCCCCGAGGTAACGCACCGCGGTCTCGAACTGGTCTGGGGCCCCGGGTGCGAAGGTGACCGGTCCCTCCACGCTCACGTACCGATACGGCGCGGTCTCGGTCTGGACCGTCATCGTGGCCCGTCCGGCAGCGCGGAGCAGGCGGGCCTTCAACGTCTCCCCGCCGATCGAGATGATGACCACGCCGTCCCGAAAGAGGTACCAGATCGGCAGGTTGAGCGGGCCGCGTCCGGGTTCGTCGATCGCGAGCAGGCCCACATGGACGTCAGCCAGGAACGCTTCCCGCTCCGCCTTGGTCATTGCGCCGGTGTCGGCCATCGGTCCTCCTCTGGGAATTCGGTGCCGGGGACGAGGAGGGTAACGTCCGGCCGGATTTTCCGTGAGCCGTCGAGGGAGAACGCAGTGTCCGGACCATTGTCGGGAATCAAGGTCGTCGAGATCGCGGGGATCGGACCGGGTCCGTTCGCTGCGATGATGCTCGCCGACATGGGTGCCGACGTCGTACGCGTTGACCGCGCCCAGGCGGTGACCGGCAACTTCGACCGGCAGAACCTCGAGATTCTCAACCGGGGTCGGCGCAGCATCGGTGTCGACCTGAAGCATCCCGACGGCGTCGAGACGGTGATGAAGTTGGTCGAGCAGGCCGACGCGCTCATCGAGGGCTTCCGACCCGGTGTGGCAGACCGTCTGGGCATCGGCCCGGACGTCTGTCTCGCCCGGAATCCGAAGCTCGTCTACGGCCGGATGACCGGGTGGGGTCAGGACGGTCCCTACGCGCAGGCCGCGGGCCACGACATCAACTACATCGCACTCGCGGGTTCGCTCGCCCACTTCGGCCGCGCCGGGGCCAAGCCCACGCCGCCCATCAACCTGGTCGGCGACTTCGGGGGCGGCGGGATGCTGATGGCGTTCGGCGTCGCGTGCGCGCTCGTCGAAGCGGGCCGCAGCGGGCAGGGTCAGGTGATCGACGCGGCCATGGTCGACGGCGCCGCCGCGCTGATGGCGATGGTGTGGGGATTCCAGGCGCTCGGCATCTGGGGACCGGCGGGAACGAACGTCCTCGACACCGGCGCCCCGTTCTACGACACGTACGAGACCTCCGACGCCAAGTTCATCTCGCTCGGTTCGCTCGAGCCGCAGTTCTACGCGGAGCTCGTCACCCGCTTGGGCCTGACCGACGACGTCGAACTCTCGGGACAGATGAACCAGGCGACCTGGCCCGACCTGCGGGAGCGGTTCACCGCGCTGTTCCTCACCAAGACGCGCGACGAATGGTGCGAGGTGTTGGAGATGACCGACGTCTGTTTCGCGCCGGTGCTCACGATGGCCGAGGCAGCGGAGCATCCGCACCTGAAGGCACGCGAGACCATCGTGACCGACAACGGCGTGATGCAGCCGGCGCCGGCGCCGCGGTTCAGTCGGACGCCGGGCGCGATCCAGCGGCCGCCGGCCTGGCCGGGACAGCACACCGACGAGCTGCTCGCCGACTGGGGTTTCGCGCCGGACGCGGTCGCGCAGTTGCGCGCCGACGGCGCCATCGCCTGACCGAGTTCAGGCGCGGCCCGCACGCGATGAGGGCGCACCGACCGGCACCGCCTGCCGGTCTGGTTCCGCCCGTTGGACCGCGGCGTCGGTTGCGGCGCGGATCCGTCCCACGCGTTCCTCGAGCGTCGGCGTCTGGAGCGCAGGCCTGGCTGCGGCGGCGACGGGAGGCAGGGGAGCGGGTGCGGAAGCGGCGTGGACGAAGGGCAGGAGGTCATCGGCCACCGCGACCGGTGGTGCCGGCGCGGATGGCGGCTCGGCCGGACGTTCCGCCGGCGCGGCGTCGCCGGACCCGTTTGCCGCGATCGCCGCGGCTCGTTTCGCGGCCGCGACCCGCGGGTTCGCGGTCTCCCGCGGCTTGGCCGCCGCCAGCCCCCGGACACCCGCCAGGAACACGATCAGGGTGGAGACGGTCACGACCAACCACTGCGCCACCACGTTGCCGGAGTCGGTGCCCGCAGTGAAGAGATGGATCGACGCGATCACGTACAGCGGGAACGACAGCATGTGGATCCGGCGCCACCATTTCTTCGGGAACCGCCGGCCGAGGAGTGAGGTCACCTCGATCGCGATCAGCAGATAGGTCGCGACGATCCCGCACGCGATCGCTCCGGGGTGCCATGTGGTCGCCATCGGGATTGCGAGGTCCTGCCAACTCCAGTGCGTGAAGCTGTCGAGCGGCAGCGCACCGACGTGGATCGCGACGAACACCACTGCGAGTCCGCCGAGATGACGGTGGAGGTCGAGGACCCAGGCGGGGGCCGCGGTCTTCGTGAGGGTCTTGTTCGTGAGGAACAGACCCCACAGCACCGCGACCGCGAGGAGCGACCACGACACGAACCCACTCGCTCGGGTCACGTACCACCAGGTCTTGGCATCGAGGGTCACCGTCAGCTCCCACCGGTCGTGGGCGGTGGTGGGGGTGGGTTGGTCGCCGGGGGTGTCGTGGCCGGCGGTGAGGTGGGGGGCGGTGCGGGCGCCGAGGTTGCGGGCGGAGACGTCGGCGCGGGCGTACTCGGACTTCCGCCGGCCGGTGCCGCGGGACTCCCCGCCGATTGGCCGCCGCCGCTCCCGGTCGCCGGTTGGGCCGACGACGGCGCGAACGTGGTCGCCCCGTTGGTCGGTGCCGCGGTTCCATCGGGCGCCGGTGGTGCGCCCGCAGCAGGAATGGCCGCCACCGCCCGGATCCACGCGGCCTTCGCGTCATCCGGACTGAGCGTGCTCGACGGGGTGACCGCCGCCGATGGTCCGCCACCGGTCGAGGTCGCCGCGGCAGCACTCGTCGGGGTCGGTGCGGTCGATGCAAGGAGGGCGACGATCGCGAACGTCGCGGTCGCGCTCAGGCCGGTGGCGAGCACACGGCTCGCGGCCGCGGGGCGGGAGCGGCGCGTGGGCCGTGTCGGCTCAGTCACCGAAGCCCTGACCGTGGCAGTACTGCTCGCGGGCATGTTTCACGGCCTCGCTCAGTCCGTCGTCGTTGCCCGAGCAGTTGTACGGGGGACTGGTGGTGGGACTCGTCGTGGGCGGAGGGTTCGTGGTGGGACTCGTCGTGGGCGGATTGGTCGTCGGTGGGCGATGTTCCGGTGACGAGGTTGGGACCGCCGTCGAACCGTGATCGCCGTCAGCGCCGGGAGATGCGGCCGGTCCGGTGCCCCCGAGGGCCGCCGAGACCGGCCAGCCGGGGGAGGTCGTGGCGACGGGTTGGGCGTGGTCGGTTCCGGGTTCGGTCGGCGCGGGGGCGGCGGTGGGACCGAAGCCGAACGGACTCGTCGCTTTGGTTGCGGCAGGCGCCGAGGACGCGGCGGCGGCCGGTTGTGCGTTCAACGAGGAGACATTGGTGGTGGCCGCAAACGCGGCCATCCCGCTCACCAGAGTGGCGGTGACGGTGATGGATGCAGCCAACGCGGATCGGCTGGGCATGGGTGAACCCTCCTGGGATGACGGTCCTGACCGATCAGGTATCGGCACGTCGGCGGAAGAGTCTGAAATGTGCGCAGCCCAATTTGGGGCAAAGACGCCCCTGCCGTCGGAGGGTCGGTCAGCCGACGTCGGCGGGCATGACCGCGCGGACCGCTTCGGTCCGGGCGGCCAACACCTCGGCGTCCGGCGCGGTGACGGTCACGTGACCGACTTTGCGCCCCGGTCGCAGGGCCTTGCCGTATGGATGGAGGTGCACGCCCGGGATCCCGAGGAGGTCGCTCGGCGCCGGCAACGCGCCGATGCAGTTGATCATGACACTCGGCTCGGTCGCCTCGGTCGGACCGAGCGGCCAACCCAGGACGGCGCGGACGTGGTTCTCGAACTGACTCGTGGCCGCGCCCTCGATGGTCCAGTGACCCGAGTTGTGGACGCGGGGCGCCATCTCGTTCGCGAGGAGCGAGTCACCCACCTGGAACAGTTCGACGGTCAGGACCCCGACGTACTCGAAGTGGTCGAGGAGGACCTGCGCGTACGCGTCGGCCTGAGCCTGGAGCGCGCCGGCGACGTGGGGCGCCGGCGCCACGGAGGTCCGCAGGATGCCACCGCGGTGGTGGTTCTCGACCAGCGGCCAGGTGCGCACCGCTCCCGCCACCGAACGGACCGCGATGATCGAGAGTTCGCGGTCGAACGCGATACGGGACTCGAGGACGAGTGCGCCCGCGGGCCCGAGCGCGTCCCACGCCGCGTCGATGTCGGCGGCGGTGTCGATGACGGCCTGACCCTTACCGTCGTAGCCCCCGCGGCGGGTCTTGAGGATCGCCGGCACGCCGAGGGTGGCGACAGCCGCGACGAGTTCGTCGCGCGTCGACACCGGCGCGTTCGGGGCCACCCCGATGCCGAGCGCCGCGAACGTGGTCTTCTCGGTGACCCGGTCCTGGGACACTTCCAACGCCGCGGTGGACGGTCGCACGATCAGGCCGTCGGCTTCGAGCGCGCGGGTCGTCGACGCGGGAACACCTTCCCATTCGAAGGTGACGATCGCACTGCCCGTCGCCGCCGTGCGCGCCGCCGCGATGTCGTCGAGGGCGCCGACGGTGAGGTCGCTGACCGTGCGCGCGGTGGCGTCGGGAGACGGGTCCAACGTGGCGACGTCGACCCCCATGGGGATCGCGGCGAGCGCGAGCATGCGGCCGAGCTGACCACCGCCCAACACGGTGAGGCGGGTCAACGCGTCAGCTCACGAGTTGGAGGGTCGGTTGCACTGCGTACCCGTCCAGTCCGGCGACGATGCGGTTCCAGAATCCGTCCCGCCGACTCTCGTAGGTGTCGGCGGCTTTCGTGTACCGGTCGAGCACCGCGGGGCTCGGCCGCGACTTGGTGAACGTCGTGAACGTCTCCTGGAGCGCCTGCAACTTGATGAGCCGGGCGGTGTGGATGATTGCTTCGACTCGGGCCGCGTTGGCTTCGATGCGGTTCGCCGTCCGCACCTGGTCCTCGGAGTCGGTGCCGGTCCGCACGACCTTCCACCGGTCGAGGAGGGCGACGAGTCCGAGGGTGGCGGACCGGTTGCCCGCACCGCTCGACTTCAGCTGCGGGATCACGGCCCCGAGGGCCTGATACCGCGCGTCGAGGGGACCGACGAGAGGGCCCCACGACTTGTCGACGGAGTCGGCGTCGCCGCGCAGGCCCGGCCGCACCACGACCACCAGCACGACAGCACCGGCGACGGCGAACACGATGAGGATGCCGAGGAGGCGGCGGGCACGATCCATGACGGCCCACCACCCTAGGAGCCCACCCGGGCGAGGCGGTGAACCCCAGGGGAGGCCGCCCCGCCCGACGCACGATGGTGGTGGTCGCAGGGTCCCGCTAGCGTCCGGCGCTGTGACTCGAACCCGAGTCGTGGTCGTGGCGATAGTCATCGCCGCCACATCGGTCTCGGGGTGGTGGCGCGGTCGGCACGGTCCCGGCACCCCCACCGAATCTGCCGCTGGTGCGCGTTTCGCCGCGCGCGTGACCGAGACCGTCGACGGTGACACCGTGCACGTGCAGACGGCGCGGGGCCCGGACACCGTGCGACTCCTCGGCATCAACACGCCAGAAACCCACCATCCGACCAAGCCGGTGGAGTGTTACGGCCCCGAAGCCTCCGCGTACACGGAGCAGCGGTTGACCGGGCGGGCGGTGCAACTCGAACTCGACGTCGAGCATCGCGACATCTACGGCCGACTCCTCGCGTACGTGATCCTCGATGGTCGCCGCTTCAACGACGAGTTGTTGGACCAGGGTTACGCACGGGTGTTGATCATCGCCCCGAACGGTGTGCACGCGCGCACGATGATCGACGAGGAACTCGCGGCCAAGCGGGCGAAGCGCGGCCTCTGGGGCGCGTGTTGAGTCTCGTGACGCGGGGAACCAGTTGCCGTGGAGCCCGGACGGGACCCGGAACGGCATCTCCACGGTGGCGATCGGCTCGGTGGGGATATCGGCGGCGTCCCAGAGAGATCGGTCCCGGGAAATACGGTGTGAAGATCCCGGCCCAGAGTGCGTGACCTGGGACAACTCGACCGTGTTGCCGGCCGATGACATCGTCGGAGCGCTCCGCGAGCTCAAGGCCCGACCGGGAAACGACCTCCAGGTGATGGGCAGCACGAGCGTGGCGCGGCTCCTGGCCGAGCACGACCTCGTCGACGAGTACCAGCTCATGATCGAGCCGATCGTCCTCGGCGGTGGCAAGCGACGGTTCCCCGACGACGGCGGCGCCCGGACGTTGGAACTCGTCCGCTCCACGGTGGCTTCCACCGGCGTGATCATCTGCGCCTATCGCGTGGTCCGCTGATCCCTGCCCGAGTCCACCGGGTCGATTCCGCTCATCACCACCGTTCCCGTGGCGGTGACCCTGAAGGTCGCCGCGATCCTGGACCGCTTGGGCCACGACGCCCACACCGTCCGGACCGGTTCCGCCCCAACGGAGAGTTCGCGGTGGCCGGGACGTGGTACCGATAGGGGGTGACCTCCGTCGGACGACCCACCGGTGCCGACCGCCGAGATCCGGTCGGCGCGTGCGGAACCGGCCGGATATGAGCGCGCGGACGGCGAGCCTGCGGACCGGGACCCGGGAGACCTTCCAGTCGTTCCGCACGCGCAACTTCCGCCTCTTCTTCAGTGGCCAACTGATCTCCCAGATCGGGAACTGGCTCACCCTCGTTGCCCAGACCCTGTTGGTGCTCACCCTGACCGACAGCGGTATCGCCCTCGGGCTGCTCGCCGCGGCGCAGTTCGGTCCGGTGCTGCTGCTCGGTCCGTGGGCCGGGCTCGTCGCCGACCGTTCGGACAAGCGGCGACTGCTCCTCGTCGTGCAGGCGATTGCAATGGGTCAATCGTTCGCGCTCGCCGCACTTGCGTTCAGTGGCAACCCACCGGTGTGGTCGATCTATCTCGTCGCGCTGGTCGGCGGGGTAACGGTCGCGTTCGACAACCCGGCCCGCCGCGCCTTCGTCGTCGAGATGGTCCCCGAGGACGACGTGCAGAACGCGGTGAGCCTCAACAGCGCGCTCATGACGTCGTCGCGCGTCGTGGGTCCCGCGCTCGCGGGACTGCTCGTGGCGACCGTCGGATTCGGATGGTGCTTCCTGAGCGATGGCTTGTCGTACGTCGCGGTGTTGATCGCGCTGGGGATGATGCGCACCAGCGAACTGCGCCCGCCACCGGTGGCCGTGAAGGCGAAGCGACAGATCCGGGACGGCTTGCGCTACGTCCGGACGGTGCCGGAACTGTGGATGCCGCTCGTGATGATGGGTGTCGTCGGCACGCTGTCCTACAACTTCCAAACCGTCTTCCCGTTGTTCGCGACGCGCGACCTGCACGGCGACGGCACCACCTTCACCTTGTTGTTCTCGGTGGTGAGCGTGGGGGCGCTCTTCGGTGCCCTCCGCACGGCCCGCCGCACGTCGACCAGCGTGCGCTCGGTGGCGCTCGCGAGCCTCGGGTACGGAGCGTCGATGGCGCTCATGGCCGTGGTGCCCAACCAGTGGTTCGCCTACGGGGTCGGCCTGGTGCTCGGAGTCTCGAGCATCTCGTTCCTCGTCGCGTCGACTGCGATCGTCCAACTCGAAGCCGCGCCCGAGATGCGCGGCCGGGTGCTCGCACTCCAGGCGATGCTGTTCCTCGGGAGCACGCCGATCGGTGGGCCGATCGTCGGTTGGGTTTCGGAGCAGTTCGGGGCGCGCTACGCCATCGCCCTCGGTGCCGTGGCGGCACTCGGGGCCGGCGCGTGGGGGTTCCTCAGCGGGCGAGGGCCGCACCGGGACGGTCCCCGCCGTCCGCCCGAACCACTGGCGACCGAGTGCGTCGAGACCGTCGACGACGAGCTGGCGCGCTGAACCGGGCCGCTACGCCAGGGACGCGACGATCTCGTCGGTGACCGCGGCAGTCGTGGTGGGGTTGAGGTAGACGGCGCGCAACACGGTCTCGCCGTGCCAGGTGGTGGGCATGACGAACGCGCGCTGGTCGCGCAGCATCGCGTTGGACCACTCGTAGTACTGCTCGTGGGTCCACCCGGTCCGCCGCCAGAGGACCACCGTGAGGTCGGGGTCGGTCAGTAGCTCGAGGTGCGGTGCGGCATCGATGCGCGCCGCCGCGTCACGCGCGATCGCAAGGGTCGTCTCCACAGCGTCGCGGTAGGCGTCGGTGCCGTGCACCGCGAGCGAGAACCAGAACGGGAGTCCGCGTGCGCGGCGGGTCAGGTGATACGCGTAGTCGGCGGGATTCCATTCCTCGGTCGCGCGCATCGAGTCGAGGTACGGCGCGATCTGCGCATGGGCGTGACGAGCAGTCTCGGGATCGCGGTAGAGCAGGGCCGCGCAGTCGAACGGCGCGAACAGCCACTTGTGCGGATCGACCACCAACGAGTCGGCCGACTCGATCCCGGCGAACCGGTCGCGGATACTCGGTGCGGCCAAACCCGCCAAGCCGTAGGCGCCGTCGACGTGGACCCAGAGTCCGCGTTCGTGTGCGACCTCGACCACCCCCGCCAGATCGTCGATGGTGCCGGTGTTCGTCGTGCCGGCGGTGGCGACCACGGCGAAGACCGAATCGGCATCCGGGTCGGCGTCGAGGGCAGCCCGGAGCGCGGCGCCGGTGAGGCGGTCGTCGCTCGCGGTGGGCACCGTCAGTGCATCGACATCCATGATCCGGAGGGTGTTCACCAGCGACGAGTGCGCCTGGTCGGCGAGCGCCACGCGCCAGCGCGGTGGTCGCTCCCGGGTTTCGGCCGCATTGGAACGGGCCGCGACCAGCGCCGAGAGGTTCCCGGCCGAACCGCCGGACACGAAGACGCCGCCCGCCCCGGCCGGCAGGCCGGCAAGATCCGCGATCCACCGCAGGGCCAGATTCTCGGCGTAGATCGCGCCGGCGCCCTCGAGCCAGTCGCTCGCACAGATCGCCGAGGATGACACCACCACATCGAAGAACTGGCTGGCCTTGGTGGGCGCCACCGGGATGAACGAGAGGAAGACGGGACTGTCGGCCGAGATGCAGGCCGGGGCCAGGACGTCTCGGAACCATCCGATGACCTGTTCCGGATCGTGGCCCGCCTCGGAGATGGTCTGGCCTACCGCCGCGTTCAGGTCCGCGAGCGACCGTGGATGGTCGAGCGGCACTGGATCCATCCGCAGACGATCGGTGGCGTACTCGAAACAGAGTGCGGCCATTTTCTCCGTGGCGAGATCGAACTCGTGCATGGCCGTCGACCGTAGCCTCCCGACCTTCGCGCGCTCGGCGACGCTCGGGCGGGTTTCCCTCCGGTCGCGGTTCGCGAGCGGTCAGTGGTCGACCGGTTCGGAGTGCCGACCGATGATCTCGAGCAGCGCGGCGCCGTACCGTTCGAGTTTGGTCGGGCCGACCCCTGCGACCTCGAGGAGCGCGGGGCTGCTCTCGGGTCGCGCGCCGGCCACGGCCCGCAGGGTCTTGTTGTCGAAGACCACGTAGGCCGGGACGCCGGCCGCGCGGGCGGCGTCCCGGCGCCAGGTGACCAACTCGTCGAAGAGGGCGCGGTCGGCGGGAGTGAGGTCGTCGTCGGCGAGCGCCTCGAGCGCGCGGCGCGCTTGGCGTGCGCCGCGCTTGTTCGCCTCGGCATCACGCGGCGGCTCGGGCTCCCCGGTGATCCCACGTTCGATCTCGGCGAGGTACGGGCTCGGCGTGCGGTTCCCCACCCGGTCGCCGCGCACTCGCTTCCCCGCCCAGGACACGTGGAGCGCCCGCTGGGCCCGGCTCAACCCGACGTAGAGCAGGCGGCGCTCCTCGTCGAGCGCGGCGGAGTCGCCCTGGGCGTGCGAGATGGGGACAAGCCCACGCTCGAGCCCGCCGACGAAGACCGTGTCCCACTCCAGGCCCTTGGCGCGGTGGAACGTGAGCAGGTCCACCGCGTCCGAGGTGACCCCGCCGTCGTCCTGGCCGCGCAACGTGGTGCGGAGGAAGTCGAGGAAGTCGGGGACCGAACCGCGGCCGCTCGCAACGCCGAGGTACTCGCGACCGAGTTGCGCGATGGCGTCCCGGTGGGCGCGCGAGTCGTCCGAACTCTCGGCCGCGTCGGTGACGAGGTCGGTGAGGTGCTCGGCGAAGTCACGACGGGGTGCTTCGGCCGCGATCGCCTCCAGCGAGTCGAGCGCGAGCTTCACCTCGGGACGGTCCAGGAAGGCGGCATCGCCGCGCACGCGCAGCGGGATCCCTGCTTTGCGGAGTGCCTCCTCGAACGGCGCGGACTGTGCGTTGACGCGGTACAGCACCGCCATCGAACTCCAGGGCCGGCTGCCGGGGGAGTAGGTGTCGCGCAGCCTCTGGGCCACCCCGCGTGCCTCGGCCTCGCCGTCGGTGTACTTGGTGATCGTCGGGGCCGGTCCGGCGCCGAGCACGGTCTGGACCGATGCCCGCTCGCGTGCCGGGAGTACCGCGCGCGCCGCGTCGACGATCTGGGGTGTCGACCGGTAGTTGACGCCGAGCCGCACCGTCTTCGCTCCGGGGAAGTGCTCTTCGAAGCGGGTGAGGAAGCCGGGGTCCGCGCCGGCGAAGGAGTAGATGGCCTGGTCGGGGTCGCCGACGACGCCGAGGTCGTCACGCTCGCCGATCCACGCGCGCAACAACCGCAGCTGCGCGCGGCTGACGTCCTGGAACTCGTCGACGAACAGGTGCCGGAACCGCCACCGCTGGGTCGCCGCGAACTCGGTCTCGGTCTCGAGCGCCTTGGCGCACAGGCGCACGAGGTCGTCGAAGTCGATGACGTGACGTTTGCGTTTCTCGTCCTGGTACCGGCGGTAGACCTCCGCGATCTGGTCCAGGGCCATCGTGGGCGACCGGCCCGAACCCGTGGCGGCCTCGGTGTAGGCGGCGGGTCCGATGAGGCGGGCCTGGGCCCATTCGATCTCACCCGCGACCTCGGTGATCGCGATCGTGAGCTGCGGCCCCCGCTTCGCGCCGATGAGCGGGGCGAGCACGCGCGCCTTCCGATCGAGGATGCCGGGCATCGACGTGCCGCGGTGGTCGTGCAGGGCACGGAGTTGACCGAGCGCGACCGCGTGGAACGTGCCGGCGGTGAGCCCGTCCCGCACGCCGAGACGGCGCAACCGGCTGCGCAGTTCCCCGGCGGCCTTGCGGGTGAACGTGAGGGCGAGGACGTGGCTCGGTTCGATCGCTTCGGTGTTCGATTGCCACGCGATGCGGCGGGTCAGGACGCGGGTCTTGCCCGAGCCGGCCGGGGCGAGGATCGCGAGGGGCTGGTGCGGTTCGACCACGGCGGCGCGCTGGGTCGGATCGAGGTCGGAGAGCAGTTGCTCGGCCGGCAGGGTTTCCACCCGGACAAACCTACCGAGGCGCTGTGACATCCACGTGACGGACCGGAGGCGCTCGTAGGCTCGGCGCATGCCGCCGTATCCGGAGAAGCTCATCAACGAGGGCGAGTCTGTCGTCCTCGACCTCAAACCGCACTGGTGGTTCTTCTGGAAGCACATCGCCGCCGGCGCGGGTCTGCTGGTGGCGCTCATCGTCTGGGTCGGCCCGCTCAAGAGCAAGAGCTGGGGCAAGATCCCGCTCGGGCTCGCGATCGCCGTGTACGCGGGGTTCGTGGTGGTCAAGTACCTCACGTGGACCTACACCCACTTCGTGCTCACCGACCGCCGGGTGATCTCTCGGTCGGGCATCGTCTCGAAACGCGGCACCGAGGTTCCGCTCGACCGCGTGAACAACATCGACTTCTCGCAAGGTCTCTTCGAGCGCGTGATCGGAGCCGGTGACCTCAGCATCGAGTCGGCAGGCAAGGACGGGCAGAGCCATTTCGAGAACGTGCGCCACCCGGACATGGTCCAGCAGGAGGTCTACCGGCAGATGGAAGTGAACAGTCGCCGCCAGGCCGGCTGGCACGCCGACGCCATCGCGCAGACGGTTCCTCGGGCCGCGCCGGCCGCCTCGCCCGATGTGGCCGACCAGATCGCGAAACTCGCCGCGCTGCGCGACTCGGGTGCGATCACGAGCGAGGAATACGAAGCGAAGAAGGCCGAACTCCTCGACCGGATGTGAGCCGACCGGAGAAGACTTCCCAGATGGCGCGGGTGGTGTCGCTCGTGCCGTCGGCCACCGAGACGCTGCTGGCGCTCGGCGTCCGTCCGATCGCCTGCACGCGCTTCTGTGAACAGCCGGGATTCCCGACGGTCGGCGGGACCAAGGATCCGGACGTCGCGGCCATCGTCGAGCTCGCACCCGATCTGGTCGTGGTGAACGACGAGGAGAACCGCCGCGAAGATGCCGACGCGCTCGCCGCCGCCGGACTCGCGGTGCACTCGATGTCGCCCCGTTCGGTGACGGCCGTCGGTCCCGCGATCGCGGCGCTCGCCGACCGACTCGAGGTGCCGACACTCGCCGTCGTGCTCCCGCCGTCACGCCCGAGGGTCGGGAGGGCGGTCACCCTGATCTGGCGTCGGCCGTGGATGACCCAATCCGACGACACCTTCGGCGCGTCGATGCTCGCTCATCTCGGTTGGGCGAACCCGTTCGGCGACGTGTCCGACCGCTACCCGCAGACCGATCTCGACGCCGTGGCCGCGCGGAGGCCGGATGTGGTCGTGCTGCCGAGCGAGCCGTATCCGTTCGCGGCGCGCCACGTGCCCGAGGTGGCCGCCGCGGTCGCCCACGGTCGGGTCGTCCTCGTGGACGGCCGCGACCTCTTCTGGTGGGGGGCCCGCACGGCGGACGCGTTGGTCCGCGTGTGCAAGGCGTTGGCCGGTCCGGTCTGACCACACGCCACGATGCGTGCGATTTTTGGGTTGTCAGAGGTCCGCGTCGGCACAATTCCGGTTGCCGTTTGGCGCGAGCGGGCCGAGCTTTCTAGAGTGCAACAATGACCACAAGAGCCTCAGCTACAACATTTGCAACAGGAGTTGACAGGCCGACGGGTCAGGACCCGTCCGGGCTCACCGAAATCGCGCTGCCCGGGACCGAGATGTTCGATCTTGCCCCCGAGATCTACCGCCAGCGCCTCGTGATCGAGGGAACGCCAACCGCGCCGATCGGCGCCGACGACATCGTCGAATACCTGCGGGGCCTCAGCATCACGTGCGGGATGGTCACGCTCATCGAGCCGGTGACCCACCGGTCCGACCGCTACGGCTGGGCCGGCTGGATCCACTGGGAGACCTCGGGCGCGCACTTCTACGCGTGGGAGACGCCGAAGCTCTTCTTCAGCGTCGATGTCTACACGTGCAAGGCGTTCGATCCGTTGGCCGCGGTCGCGTACACGCGCGAGTTCTTCCGCGCCTCGGTGACGGTCGCGAAGGAGTTCTGATGGCGGAGGAGCTCGATCTCGTCCGGGAGGAGCTCCGCGAACTCGCGACCACGGTGATCGAGGCTGCCGGGAGCCCGGACGAACCGTTCGGCGTCTACATCTTCTCGGCCGACGAGCCCGAGTCCGAGCTCGCGCGCTACGTCGAGCGCACCGTCTTCGACGAGACGTTCGGCAATCCCACCGAGTTGCTCGACGCCGAGTACCTCCCGTACGAGGGCACGACCGTTTTCTACACGGTGCTCGACCACCGTCGTCGCCTGCCCGCCGGGATGATGCGCATCATCCTGCCGTCCGATCTCGGGTTGAAGACCTTCCAGGTGATCCGGGATGCATGGGCCGCCGACATCGACGACACCTTGGCGCGCAGCGATTTCGTGGAGAACCTCGAGTTGGCGTGGGACGTGACCACGCTCGCCGTCGCCGGGGAGTACCGCGGGAAGGCGACCGACGGACTCATCAGCCTCGGCCTGTACCAGACGTTGGTGCGGTCGGTGGTCGAGGGCGGCGGTCGCTGGCTGGTGACGATCCTCGACATGAAGCCACTCGATCTGATCCAGACCTTCACCCACAACGCGTTCCGCGCGTTCGACGGCCTCGAGGCTCGGAGCTATCTCGATTCGCCGCTCAGCATCCCGATGTTCACCGACATCTGGGAATGGAAGCACCGGATCCTCGAAGCCGACGCGGACACCTACGCGTTGCTCTTCGACGGCATCGGGATCGAGCCGGCGATGCGACCGCCCGCGTGGGCACCGTTGCTGCGGGCGCTGGGTCAGGAGCCCGCTCGTCCGACGATCGTCGCGAACGCACCCGCCTCGCTCTAACCGGCCGCGCTCCGTACCGCGGTGAGGTGTGCAGGTGGCGCGCCGTTGAGCCGGGCCACGATCGCAGGGATCATCTCGGCCGACGCGGGCCGGGAGAACAGGTAGCCCTGGGCCTCGTCGCATCCGAGCGCGCGGAGCCGTTCGTGTTGCGCCTCGGTCTCGACTCCCTCGGCGATGGTCGCCACGGCCAGCGCACCGGCCATGGCCACGATCGCCGCGATGAGCGTCTCTTCGGCGGTGTCCTCGCGGTCGAGGTCGTCGACGAAGGCGCGGTCGATCTTCACCGCGTCGACCGGGAACCGACGGAGGTACGCGAGCGACGAGTAGCCCGTGCCGAAGTCGTCGATCGCGATGCTGACGCCGAGACCCTTCAGCTGGGTGAGCAGCTCGGCGGCACTTGCGGGGTTCTCCATCAGCGTGCTCTCGGTGAGTTCGAGGGTGACGGCCTCGGCGGGCACCCCCGAGTCCTGGATGGCGCGTCGTACGCGCTCGACGACCTGGTGGTCCCGGAGTTGGCGGGCCGAGACGTTCACGGCCATCGACAACTTGGCGCCGCGCGGCAGATCGCGCCGCCACGCCGCGAGTTGGAGCAGCGCTTCACGGAGGACCCATGCGCCGATGTCGACGATGAGCCCGGTGTCCTCGGCGACCGGCACGAACGAGAGGGGTGGGATCTGCCCCCACGTCGGGTGCTCCCAGCGGAGTAGCGCCTCGAAGCCGGTGATGCGGCCGGTGACCAGATCGATGATCGGTTGGTAGTGCAATGCGAGTTCTTTGCGCGCCACGGCGTGGTGGAGATCGCGCTCGAGCGCGAGGCGACGGGACGCGCGGTCGCGCATCGACCCGTCGAACACCGCCACACCATCACGTCCGGCGTCCTTCGCCTGGTACATCGCGGTGTCGGCGTCGCGCACCATCGCTTCGCCGTCCACCGTGGGGTCGCGCCCGTCCGCCACCGCGACCCCGATCGAGATCGACGACGCGATCTCGGAGTCACGGACCTCGAACGGCTGGGAGAACAGGCGGCGGGTGCGGTCGGCGACTTCGAGCGCCTCCGGTTCGGTCCGCAGGCCCGAGACGACCACGATGAACTCGTCGCCGCCGATCCGGGCGACGAGATCCGAGGGCCGGATGTGTGAGCGCAGTCGCGCGGCGACCGCCACCAGCAACTCGTCGCCGAGGCCGTGGCCGAGGCTGTCGTTGACGAGCTTGAACCGGTCGAGGTCACAGAAGAGGAGGGCGACCAAGGTCTCGGACTCGTGCGCCCGCACGAGTGCCTGGGCCACGTAGTCGAACACGAACGCGCGGTTGGGCAGGCCGGTGAGCGGGTCGTGGGTGGCCTCGTGGGCCAGTCGGATCTCAGAGCGGGCGTGGGCCCGCAGCGCCCGGAACATGCGCGCGATGGCCGCAGTGGTGAGCGACATGACGATGATGGCGAGGGCGACGCGGTCCTCGGAGGGCGCGTCGACCTGCGTGATCGTCACCAGTGCAGGAACGGCGAGCGCCACGGCGATGATCGCGAGGCGACCGATCGTCGGCGCGCTCTCGGACGCGGGGACGATGTCGGTCTGGTGGACCATCGACGGGTGGAGCACGCACGCGATGAAGCAGATGTACGCCAGGGCGTACGGGATGTCGACGAGGTGCGCGGTCAACGGTAGGGCGCCCGTCTCCAGCAGCATGTACACCACGTCGCCGCAGAGGAAGAACGCCATACCGCCGAGGAGCAGCCGGCCCGAGACGACGCGCTGACGACCGGCGGAGAACGCAAGGCTCGCGGTGATCGCGACGAGGAACGTCGAGAGCGGTGTGTAGAGCGACAACACGAGTCGCACCGTCAACGGCACGTGATGGTCGAAGAGCGAGGGGTTGATGAGGAACAACCACCCGACGGTCATGGCCGCGAGCGCCGCGACCGTTGCGTCGAGGATCAGGTCGATGCTCTGCGCGATGCCGTCTCGACGGGCGAGGGCGATGCCCAGGAGGCCGCAACCGGCGAAGATGTAGCCGGGGATCGTCAGCAGGTCGGGGATGAGGGACCGGTGGGCGGTGAGGTTCCCGAGCGTGTCGAGCGCCTCACGAGCGATTCCGCCGGCGAGGAAGAAGCAGAACCCGGTCGCGATCAGCAACCACGACAACTTGGCGCGCGGTTGGTTGCGGCGCACCGCGATGACCGTCGCCGAGAGTGCGACCGCGGTGAGGAGTGCGAACGACGAGTTGGTCAGCGGGCCGAGGAGGCGGAGCGCGTCGGCCGCGACCCACACCGCACATATCGCCGCGACGACGAGCGAGGGTCCGGCGGTCCGGATCGGGTCGGCCGCGGGTACGACCGCGGGCGCGACAGCACGTGATGCTGGATCGACCACCATCGCTCCCTCGTCCGGTTCCATCGCAACCTCGTGCCCAGCCCTCGGACCCACGGTGAGTCGTGTCCAGACCATCGGCCCGAAGGCGATGCGTCTTGAGCCTCCTCCTAGTGCGATGACACCAGCACGCACGCTCCGTCGGTCGCTCGCGCCTCGAAACCGACCGGTCGGAGGCGGGTGCGGATCTCGTAGGACCGCATCGCGCCCGTCAAACAACGGTTTGTGTCCCGTCGAGGGACCAACCCGATGACGCAGCCCCCGAATCCCGCACCGGTCAGGCGAGCACCTGTCGCGCCGTGTTCGACGAACACGTCGACGAGCAGGTCGAGTTCGGGGGTGGAGACCCGGAAATCGTCTCGGAGGCTGGCGTGCCCGGCCAGCAGGATCGGTCCGAGCGGATCCGGATCGCCGGCCCGGAGGGCAGCTGCGAACTCCAGGACGCGGGCGTTCTCGGTGACCACATGGCGGGCGATGGGATCGTCGCCGACCTGATCGAACGTGGCGTGGCGCAGGGTCGGG
This sequence comes from Acidimicrobiia bacterium, assembly GCA_038209455.1. GTDB lineage: Bacteria > Actinomycetota > Acidimicrobiia > IMCC26256 > JAENVU01 > JAENVU01. The sequence goes on along the minus strand of JBBQXR010000019.1, from coordinate 277 downwards.
ACCCCGATCCGGGCCGCGGCGGCTTCACAGGCGCGCCGGCGCTGCGCGTATTCGCTGTCGGCAAGTTCGCGGGGCAGCCCGGAGTGGATCACCAGCACCGCGAGGTCGGGCGGGAGGGGGAGCGGTTCGACGGTCAGATCCTCGCAGTCCAACAGCAGCGCGTGGCCGGCGACCCCCGACAACGACGCCATCTGGTCGAGCAGACCGCCGGGAACCGCGGTGGCCGCGACCTCGGCGTCGAGTGCGAGTTGGGCGATCGCGCGGCGGTCGGCACGCA
>JBBQXR010000018.1:0-18136 GCA_038209455.1 Acidimicrobiia bacterium | reverse complement strand
GCCCGTAGTGCCTCGGCGATCGGTTCGAGCACAGCCGGCGTGTGCGGGACCGGCAGGTAGACGATGCCGATATCCGCACCGGCTGCCGCGAACGCCGCCGCCGCGTCCCCGACCGCCGCGGCCCCCTGACTCGGGTCGTACCGAAGGTTGACCGAACACTCGATGGTGGCGGGATCCCGACCGATCTCGTCGCACCGTTGGTGGAGCGTGTCCCGGATCGACGGCCAGTGCTCGATGCCCGCGGTCGAGTTCCACTGCTGGGCGAACCGGGCCACGGTGCGCAGCGTCCGCGTCGGACCGTTGCCGCCGATCGTGATCGGCGGGTGAGGCCGCTGGATCGGCTTCGGCTCGCAGCGCGCGTCCCGCAGCTGCACATACTGCCCGTCGAGCGTGCTCGTCTCCTGCGTCAGGAGCAGGACGAGTGCCTCGACCCCCTCGTCGAATCGGTCGAACCGTTCCTTCAGCGGCGGCAGCGTGATCCCGTACGCATCGCATTCCTCCTGGTTCCACCCGGCACCGACGCCGAGGTCGAACCGCCCGTCCGAGATGATGTCGATCGTTGCGGCCATGTTCGCGAGGACCGCGGGATGGCGGTAGACCATCCCCGTCACCTGGCACCCGATCCGGATGCGCTGCGTCGCCTGGGCCATCGCGGCGAGCATCGTCCAGCCTTCGAGACACGGCCCGGTCGAGTCGGAGAAGATCGGATAGAAGTGGTCGAAGTTCCACGCCGACTCGAAGAGTTCGATGTCGTCGGCTGCGCGCCACACGTCGAGCATCGCGTTCCAGGTCGTGTGTTGGGGTGCGGTTTTGATTCCGAAGCGCATCCCTCGACCGTACCAATCCCACCGCCACGACTTCTCGGGTCCCGGGTGGGGTTTCCACCCACGTACAACCAAGAAGCGGTGACGGGAACCGCGCGTAGGGTGCGCCCGTGGCCTTCGCCGTCGACCTGGAACGACTCCGCCGGCGGCGAACAATCAAGTGGTCGCGGTACGGCCCCGAGGTCCTCGCGGCATGGGTCGCCGAGATGGACTACGACGTCGCGCCCGCGGTCCGTGATGCACTGCTCGAGGCCGTCACCCGGGAGGACTTCGGGTACCTCCCTGCGGATCTCGGCGACCTGACCCACGCCGCTTCGGACTTCATGCGGGACCACTACGACTGGCCGGTGCCACCGACGCGGATCTTCCCGGTCGCCGACGTGCTCACCGGGATCGCCGCCGCGCTCGCGGTCTTCGTACCGCCCGCTACCGCCGTGGTCGTCCCGACCCCGGCGTACCCACCGTTCTTCGAGGTCGTCGAACTCGCGGGCCGGGAGGTCGTGACCGCGCCCATGCGTCGGGAAGGCGGCCGGGACGCGCTGGACCTCGAGACCATCGACGCCGCGCTCGGCGCTGGAGCCGGCGCGTTCCTGCTGTGCAATCCGCACAACCCGACCGGCCGCGTGTTCACCAGCGACGAACTCAGCGCGTTGGCCGCGATCGTCGATCGGCGCGGTGCCCGCGTGATTGCCGACGAGATACACGCGCCGCTGACCTACCCGGGTCATGACCACGTGCCCTACGCGACGGTGACCGACGCGGCCGCCGATCACACGATCACGATCACGTCGGCGTCGAAGGCGTTCAACCTCGCGGGCCTGAAATGTGCCCAGGTGGTCGCATCCAATCACGCCGACGCAGCCCGCTGGCGGGCGTTGCGAGTCTTCGAGGTCGCGGGCCCGACCCCGATCGGGGTTGCGGCGTCGGTCGCCGCCTATCGCGATGGCGGTGATTGGCTACACGAACTCGTCGGCCACCTCGACGCCAACCGACGGCTGCTTGCAAACCTCCTGGAGGTCGCGGTCCCCGAGATCGAGTACCGGCAGCCGGAAGCGACCTTTCTCACCTGGCTCGACTGCGCGGCTCTGGATCTCCCCGATCCGGCGCGGTTCTTTCTCGACCACGCGCGCGTCGCCCTCAGCGACGGCCCGCCGTTCGGACCCGGTTGCGAGCAGTTCGTACGCCTCAACTTCGCGACCTCACCCGAGGTCCTGACCCGGATCGTGGAATCGTTGGGTGCGGCCGTCCGCGGCGCGCACTGACTCAGCGTCGGTGGATCTTCGGTTTCGGTTTCCCGGTCGCCGCGCGTTCGAGCTTGCCCGCCTCACGCTGAGCCGCCGAGACGCGATCGGCCGCGGCGCGCGCGTCGCGCTGCGCGTCCTCAAGTTCGGATGACAGGCGGGCGACACGTCGGTCCGCGTCCTTCGCCTCCGTGGCGGCGGCTTCCACCATTTCGAGCGCGGTGTGCCACGCAGATTCCGCTTCGGCCCGACGGCGTTCGTCCGCCGCCGCAGCCGCGTCGGCGCGCTCCTGCCGGGCGCGTGCCGCAGTGTCGTGCTTGGTGTCGGTCGCCGGCGCGACCGGGCGAGCGGACTGGATCTTCGGGGTGGCGGCGGACTTCACACCCGGCCGAGCGGGCGCCGTCCGTTGGCCCTGCCCTCGACCCGTCGGGTCCGAATCGGGTTCGGGAACCAGCGTGAGCGTGAAGCCCTCCGGGAACCCACTCGGACCGGTCAGCTCCTTCACGAACCGCCCGGCGCGCAACAGGTCACCGACCTCCGGCTCGGCGCCGGCGGCGCGCAGCGTCGCCTCGAGCTGCGTGCGGTACGCCTCGGTCGCCCGATCACCGAGCCCGGCCAATGCCGCATCGGTCGCGGCGCGCAACGCGTCCCGGTGCGCCTGGGTGATCTCCCGGACGCTTTCGCGACCCCCCGGCCCGGCGCCCATCTGCGCGGCCTCGAGTTCACGACTGCGGTCGAGGAGTGCGCGCACGAGGTCGGGTTCGGTCCGCGCGAGTTGATTGAGCGCCCAAGCAGCCGTCGTCGGGCGACGAGCCGCGCCGATCGCTTTCGCTCCGGCCTTGTCGCCGGCCATGCGCAGCGCAGCTCCGAGTCCCTTGCGTCGGTCGACGAACTCGGAGAGATCCGTTCCGTACAGCTCGTCGAGCGCGGCGTCGAGTGCCTCGGAACTCTCCGGACCCGCCATGAGTGCCAGCGTAGGACTGCTCGAACCCGAGTCGGTCGGACCGCGATACCGCAGCCTCCGTCGGCCGGTCCGCGCCGCGCGAGCGACGCCGGCCCTCCCCGCAATGGCTGTCACCCTCCGTGGTGGACAAACCAGACAACCGTTGAAGTCTCGGGGTTCCATCCGTACGTTCGCACCACCGACGCGGACGGGCGCGCGGTCGCCCGAATGGCGTCACGGTGGAGGAACCGACCATGGCACGCCGCATCCTGCTGACGGTCCTCATGGTCGGGGGCCTGACGGGCTGCTGGGGGCAGTTCCGCGCCGATCCCGGCCACAGCGGTGCGCAGGGGTTCGAGTCCACCATCGGCGTGGCGAACGTCGCCAACCTCGCCGAAGTGTGGACCGGCACCACCGGTGGACCGGTGGCCTCCTCGCCCGCCGTGGTGAGCGGCGTCACGTACGTCGGTTCGGATGACCACACGCTCACCGCTTACGACGCGACCGGCGTGACCAACTGTTCGGGGGTTCCGGGAATATGCCTGCCGCTGTGGACCGCCACCACGAACGGCCCCATCACCTCATCACCCGCCATCGCCAACGGCGTCACCTACATCGGCTCGGCCGACCACACCCTCACCGCCTACGACGCCAACGGCGTGACCAACTGTTCGGGCACACCCAAAACGTGTTTGCCACTCTGGACCGCGACCACGGGCGGCCCCATCACCTCGTCACCCGCCATCGCCAACGGCGTCACCTACATCGGCTCAGCCGACCACACCCTCACCGCCTACGACGCCAACGGCGTGACCAACTGCACCGGCACCCCCAAAACCTGTTTGCCACTCTGGACCGCCACCACCAACGGCCCCATCACATCGTCACCCGCCATCGCCAACGGCGTCACCTACATCGGCTCCGACGACCACACCCTCACGGCCTACGACGCCAACGGCGTCACCAACTGTGCCGGCACCCCCAAAACGTGTTTGCCACTCTGGACCGCCACCACCGGCGGCGCGGTCCGGTCGTCACCAGCAGTCCTGAGCGGCCGTGTCTTCGTCGGGTCCGACGACGGTCGCCTCCATGTCTTCGCGCTCGCACCGACCCCGCCTCCGCCCGCCCCGACCACGACCGCGCTCGGGTCCGGGAGCAATCCATCGGTCAGCGGCGCGCCGATCACGTTCACCGCGACGGTGACGTCGAGCGGTGGGACACCCACGGGCACGGTGACGTTCCGCGACGGTGCGTCATCACTCGGCACGGGGACGCTCAGCAACGGTCAGGCGACCCTGACGACGAGCACGTTGACGGCAGGCACCCATGCGATCACCGCCGACTACGGGGCGACGGCCACGTTCGCGGCGAGCACGAGTCCGCCGGTCAACCAGGTCGTCAACCCGTCGGCCGCCACCCTGTTCGTAGATCGCAACCATCCGAACTGCACCAACACCGGCACTGGCACCGCCGGGTCGCCGTTCTGCACGATCAGTGCGGCGGCGCTGAAGGTCACGGCCGGGAAGACGGTCTCCGTTGCAGCCGGTACGTATCCGGAGAGGGTCACCGTCGCGGTGTCGGGCACCGCCACCGCGCCCATCACCTTCTCGGCCGCTCCCGGAGCCACGGTCACCGTGACGGGTGCCACCAACGGCTTCGCGCTGTCCGGTCGGAGCTCGGTGACGATCCGCGGGTTCACCGTGACCGGCACCTCGGGTGAAGGCATCACGGTGACGAACGCGAACGACATCACCATCGACGCCAACCGCGTGTCCAACGCCGGTCAGCCCGCCAGCGGTCTCACTGCGTTCGGCATCAAGGCGACCGGGCTCGCGCAGTCGCGCATCACCGGCAACACCACCGATCACAACTCGAACGCGGGGATCTCCCTCGCCACGAGTTCGAACAACAACATCGTCTCGGGGAACACGTCGTTCGCCAACGCCCGCGGGTACGTGCGGGCCGCGGCCGGGATCGACGTCCGCAACAGCACCGGGAATCAGGTCTTCGGCAACGTCGCCCACGACAACGAGGACAGTGGGATCAACGCATGGACCGGTCTCAACGACGGCAGTAACGCATTCTTCGACAACGTCTCGTACGGGAACGGCGACCACGGCATCGACGTCCACGACGCGACCAACGCCCGGATCACCGCCAACACGGTGTACGGAAACACCGACTCGGGGATCGAGATGACGACCTCGACCGGCACGGTGCTGGCCAACAACATCTCGGTCGACAACGGCATCAACAGTCCGCGCACCTCGGGCAACCTCCGCGTCGACTCGCCGTCCGCGCCGACGACCACCGTGAACGACGACCTGCTCTTCCTCCGAACGCCTGGAGTCATGATCGACTGGAACGGCATCCGCTATTCGTCGCTCTCTGCCTTCCGCACCGCGACCGGCCAGGAGTCACGGGGCCTCCAGGCCGATCCGCGATTCGTATCGATCGCGGGCAGCAACTTCCGGCTCGCGGCGGGCTCCCCGGCCATCGACGCGGCGAACAACGACGCCCTCGGCCAACCCGCGACCGACTTCGACCGGGCGACCCGGTTCGACGATCCGGCCACGGTGAACACCGGCATCGGGATCGTGACCTACGCGGACCGCGGCGCCTTCGAGTTCCGACCCTGAAGCAAAAGCCGGTCGCCGCGGTTTACCGGATTTGGCCCGGGGGTACCGCGCCACAACGGAATCGGGGCGGACTCGGGGGAGGACGTATGGCAATGACCTTCACACGCGACCCCGATCGCATGGCGCGCCACGACGCCCGCCCGGCACCCGAACGAAGGGAGCGCATGAAGACCTGGAACTGTTGCTCCTGTGGGACGCCGGTGCCGCTACCCCAGGTCGCGCTCGCGGTCTTCACCGTGGTGAACACCCCGGGAACCCCACGGGCCTTCGTGGTCGAGGTCCTGGGCAACGAAGTCCACCGCTGCACGGTCTAGGCCTCATGGGGTCGTACCGGCGGACCATCACAGGAACCGAGGAGATGCCGTGTCCCACCAACGTCAGTACGAGCGATCCCGGTCGCGCGAGCTCGTGGCCGAGCCCGTCACGACGCACACCTGGAGCCCCGCCCAAGCAGTGGCCATCATCGCCGGCCTCGGATTCCTTGCGCTCGGCATCCTCGCCCTCCGCAGAACGGGCTTCACCATCGATCACGTGACGAGCCCGACCGGTGACATCGCCGGATTCGGTCACACCCCGTTGTTGGGCGCCACCGAAGTCGGGTTCGGCACGCTCCTCCTCCTCACCGGCGTCGTCGCCGGCGGCCTGCGATTGCTCATGGCACTCCTCGGCATAGCCGCCCTCGCACTCGGGGCGCTGCTGGTCACCGATGTCGCGCCGTACCGGCTCCACCACTGGCTCGGCGCGGGTCACCCGTACGGCTGGCTGGCGATCGGTGTCGGTGGTGCGGTGTTCCTGGCCGCGCTCGTGGCACCGACGTTCACCCGCACCACCTCGGCCAACCACATACGCCGCCACCGGGTCGTCGCCTGATCCACACCGCGGCGACGGCGGCTCCTGACGTGGCCGCATTGCCGCCGATGCAATACGCGTGGCTCCGGAGGCCGGCCTCAGCCGTCGAGCGCTTGGAGCAGCGCCACGAACTCCGGACTCGCGTCCGGGCCGTACGCCGACACCACGATGCCCTTCACCTCACACGCCGGACACTCGACGCCCAGCACGATCGCCTCGTCGCCGGGATCGGTATCGCCCTCGAACCGGAAGGTATGGCGGACCACGATCTCGGTCGGCGGGTGCGCCATTGCGACACCCGCGCACCGAACCGACCCATCCGCGAACGAGAAGTCGCTGCGGTAACCCAGGGCTTCGAGCTGGGCGATTGCGTCAGTCACGGTCTCGGCGGCGTCCATCTCCGCACAGTACGTCTGGCGACGCCCCAACGCCCTGCGACCTAAGTTCGGTGCGGACGTGGAGAGGGGCGACGGTGGCACGTATCGAGGTACCCGAAGGACCGGGCGGCGACGCCGCGATGGTGTGGAGCCTGCGACCCGAGATGGCCGGCATGGTCGACCGGATGATCAGCACCGCCTACCAGCGCAGCATCCTCGATCCGACCGAGCGGGAAGCCGCACGCATGCGGATCGCCGAACTGAACGCCTGCGCGGCGTGTGCGACGTTTCGGGCCGACTCCGTGATCGAGGCCGGCGTCCAAGCGGACGTCTACGCCCACGTCTCGGAGTGGCGGGAATGGCCGGGCTACACCGATCGCCAGCGGCTGGCGATCGAGTTCGCCGAGCGGTTCGCCACCGACCATCAGGGAATCGACGACGATCTCTTCATCCGACTGCGCGCCCACTTCACCGATGCCGAAGTCCTCGACCTCACGCTGTGCTGCGCAGTGTTCGTCGGCCTGGGCCGGACTCTCGAAGTGCTCCAAATCACCGAACCGACGACTCGCGAACTCTGACGTTCGTCGGGGTCGGAACCCGCCGAGCGTCAGACCGGTGGCCCGGTGAGTCTCCCGAAGTCCTTGGCGTACGACGACAGGCCGCGCGAGCTGGCTGCGTGGGTCGATCGGACCGTATTCGGTACTGGTCCCACGGCGGTACTCAAGTCGGATGCGAATATGCCGAATCAATTTCGAGTCGGCCACAGCCAATGAAGCCTGTGGAGATTCGAGAACGCGGGCCCGCGTCGGAGCTGCTCCGGCGCGGGCCTCGCCTTGTCCCAGTGCAACTCCGGCGGCCCGCTCGTATTCTCGATCCCCCACCACCGGGCGCTCGAAGGAGACATCGGATGCTCACCACCGGTTTCAACCACGTCGCGATCATCACCAAGGACGCGGACCGACTGCTCGAGTTCTACCGCTCGGTGTTCGACGCCGAGAAGTCGGTCGAGATGGTCACCGGCCCACCCGACGAGCAGTTCCGGCTCATGATCATCGACGTCGGCGAACGCGCGGAGCTCAACGTGTTCGAGATGCGGAACAACCCGGAAGCCGACCGCCAGACGCCGATGTTCGGCCGCGGTCGCCTCGACCATCTCGCGCTGCTCGCGGATTCGATCGAGGCGTTCGAGGAAATCCGTCGCCGCCTCATCGCACGAGGTGCAGCCGACGACTTCGTCACCGATTTCGGTAAGGCCTTCAGCATCTTCTTCACCGATCCCGACGGCCTGGAATGCGAAGTGTGTGTCATGAACCCCGATTGGGTTCCGGGCACGGTGAATCCGCCGGGCACTCCGGCGACGCGGTTCATGAACGCCAACTGATGACCGCCCGCTGATGATCTCGGGGCTCGCCCCCACTGCGGTCTGCGTTCCCGACGTCGACGCCGCCGTCGCGTGGTACCGCGACATCCTCGGGTTGGAAGTGCTCTCACCGCCGTATCTCATGGAGGGTGAGGAACTCCGGCGCGACATGGGCGAGCTGATCCCCGAGCCACGCATGCGTGCCGCCATCGTCGGATTTGCCGACGATGGCGACCGCGTCCTGGAGATCATCGAATATCCCGACGTTGTCGGCGGCACCGAGCGTTCCGAGTCCGCGCTCATCGATACCGGGCTCACCCACGTGGCGCTGCTGTGCACCGACATCGACGCCACCCGCAGCACCCTCGAAGGCCACGGCGTGCAGTTCCTCACCAGTGGCATCGCCGACGTCGCGCGACTCCGGACGACCTGGTTCGTCGACCCATGGGGAGTCACCTTCATCCTCGTCGAGAAGTCGCGTCCCGAGCGGCCGTACTACGCGCAGTGGGGTCCGCCGCGAGCGTGACCGTCAGTTGAAGGGCGCGAACGGATCCCTCGTGAAGTCCACCGGGGCGGGTGACGTCGTCGTCGTCGGTGCGGGCAAGGTGGTCGTCGTGGTCGACGTCACCACGGTCGGCGGTGAAGTCGGCGCCGAACTCGATCCGCTCCCACCACTCGAACACGCACCCAACCCGACTCCGGCGAGCAACGCCACGCCGACCATCGCCACTCTCCTCATCCCACCCAGGCTATTCATCGATTCAACCTCGGGGTGCGGCCGGCCCAGAACCCACCGACCCGATGACCAGCCCCGGAAAGCAGCGCGCATAGCGTGCGGCGCCATGGATCGGGCAGACGTTCTCGTCGTCGGCGCAGGCATCGTGGGGCTGGCCACCGCGCGTGCGGTGGTGCGCGCCCATCCCGGTCAGCGCGTCACTGTCGTCGAGAAAGAGATTGCGGTCGGCCAGCATCAGAGCGGCCGCAACTCGGGGGTGATCCACGCCGGCGTCTACTACGCGCCGGGATCCGAGAAGGCCCGACTGTGCACCGCGGGTCGGATCTCGATGGTCGAGTACTGCAAGGAGCACGGGATCGAGCATGCCGTCACGGGCAAGGTCGTGGTCGCATTGGACGCCGAAGAGGCGACCCGGCTCGCCGAACTCGAGCGGCGCTGCACGGCCAACGGGGTGCGCGCCGAAGTCATCGACACCGCTCGCCTCGCCGAACTCGAACCGCACGTCGCCGGGGTGGCCGCGCTCCACGTGCTCGGCACCGGCATCGTGGATTACGGCGAGGTGTGCGGTGCCCTTGCACGGGAGCTCGACGCATCGGGTGTGTCACTGCGACTCGGCGCCGGCGTGCTCAGCGGTCGCGACACTCCGAACGGCATCGTGGTCGAGACCACTGCCGGACCGATCGAGGCGCGGCGCGTGGTCACGTGTGCGGGACTGCATGCCGACACGGTGGCCGAGGCGATCAGCGGGCCAGACGGTGCCGGCGGACTCCGCATCATGGCGTTCCGCGGTGAGTACCAGGAGCTGGTGCCTTCCCGAGCACACCTCGTGCGAGGTCTCGTGTATCCCGTTCCCGATCCGCAGTTCCCCTTCCTCGGGGTCCACCTCACGCGCGGCATCAACGGCCATGTGCACCTCGGTCCGAACGCGGTGTTGGCATTCGCTCGGGAGGGATACCGGTGGCGCACCATCAGCGGCCGACACCTCCGCCAGACCTTCGGTTCGGCGGGCTTCCGAAAGTTCGCGCGAGAGAACTGGCGCTTCGGTGTCGACGAGATGGCCCGATCCCTCAGCACCCGCCGGTTTCTCGCTGCGGTCAAGCGCCTCCTGCCCGAGATCGTCGAGGACGATTACGTGAGCGCACCCGCCGGTGTACGCGCCCAGGCGATCGGACCGAGTGGCACGCTCGTCGACGACTTCGCGTTCCACTCCGTCGGTCGGGCGCTCCACGTCCTGAACGCGCCATCACCCGCGGCCACCGCGTCGCTCGAAATCGGGGCCACGATCGTGGAACGGCTCGCGCTCGACGAGGCCTGATCGTCAGATCGGCAGTAATGCGTTGGCGGTCGACAACACGTCGAGCGACCGTTCCCAGCACTCGCGCTCCGAGTCCGTCATCTGCGGCCAGAGCGGTGCGCTCGGGCCTTCGGGACCGAGCACACACGGCAGGCTGGCCGAAACGTTGTCTCCCACCCGGGTCGACACCGGAATCAGCGCCCCCATCTCGTGGTACAGCGCGTGGACGAGTCCGCTGACGGTGAGCCCGATCCCCTGCACCGCCGAGCCCTTGAGATCGCGCACCTCGTAGGCCGCGTCACGCACGTCCCGTTCGATCACCGCGAGCCGTTCCGCGTCGAGCGTGATGCCCCGCTGCGCGGCGAACTCGACCAGTGGCAACGTGCCGACGACGGCAGAGTCGAGGAGGAACACGCACGAGTCGCCGTGCTCGCCGATGACCCAGGCGTGCACGCTGCGGGGGTGTACGCCACACTCCCGGGCGATGCGGTCCGTGAGCCGCAAGGTCTCGAGGGCAGTTCCGGTCCCCATGACGGCCACCGGTCGATCGTGCCACCGACGGGTCAGATACTCGGTCATCACGTCGAGAGGGTTGGTGACCACCAACGCGATACCGGGCATCTCGCCGGCTTCGACGTAGCCCGCGATCGAGTCCACCACCGCGAGGTTCTGGTGGAGGGTGTCGAGGCGGCTCTCGCCGGCCAGCGTGTGGTGACCGGCGGTGATGACGAGCAGGTCTTCTCGTTCGATCTCATCGAGTCCTCGTCCCCGTACCTCGATGTGCGACAGCAGCGGCCGTCCGTGCATGAAGTCGAGGGCCAGACCCTGCGCAGTGGCCCGGTCCCGGTTGTACACCGTCACGCGGCTCGCGAGCCCTCGCATGATGACGGCCGACGCTGTCGCCACTCCGACGCCACCCGTGCCGATGATGCCTACTGCGAGCCCCGCCATCCGCCGTCCCGTCTCCTCGTGGTACCAGTCCGGACCGGCGCACCTTAGGACGCAGGCAATCCGGCCCGTCAGCCGCGTGGGTACGCCGCGGCGAGGACGGCGAGCCGGTCCAGACATTCCTGCGCGCACTCGTCGATGATCTCGGCCACCGGCCGGACCGCGTCGATCCGGCCAGCCACCTGACCACACAACGCGAGCGCGGCCTCCATGTCGCCACCGAAGTAGAGGTCGTGATGGTTGAGCATCTCGGTCATCGCGTTGCGCTCGGTGTCGAACTCGAGGCGGGTGGTGCGATCGGTCCGCAACGCGCGGAGCGCGGGACTGGCGTGGCGGTTCAGGAAGACGGTGTCGGTCTCTGCGGCGGCGACGATCGCCTGCTTCCAATGGTCGTGGATCGGCGACTCGGCGGCCGAGACCATCCGGGTTCCGAGCTGGATGCCCTCGGCGCCGAGGGCAAGCGCGGCGGCCATCGTCGGGCCGTCGAGGAAACCGCCGGCGGCGATCACCGGCAGGTCGATCTGCGAGACGACGAGCGGGAGGAGGACCATCGACGCGACAGGCCGCGGGTTCTTGAAGCCGCCGCCTTCGCCACCTTCGACGATCAGTCCGTCGACGCCGGCGTCGGCCGCCTTCTGCGCCGCTCGCAGCGTCGGCACCACATGGAAGACCGTGAGCCCCGCATCCTTGAGGGCAGCGGTGTACTTCATCGGGCTCCCGGCCGAGGTGGTGACGAAGGTGATGCCCTCACCCGCGACGAAATCGACGATGTCGGGATCGCGCACGAACGCCTGGGCGATGTTGACGCCGAACGGCTTGTCGGTGAGATCACGCATCTTGCGGATCTCGTCACGAATGATGTCGAGCTCGCCGGACGACGTCTCGATGATGCCCATCGCGCCGGCGTTGGACACGGCCGACGCGAGCTGGGCCCGCGCGATCCATCCCATCGGCGCCTGCACGATCGGGATGTCGACGCCGAGCATCTCGGTGACGCGATTGGAGAACATCCAAGCCCCTTCCGGTCGGACGGTGACCGTCGCGCTCAGCCGGCGAGCGCCACCAACGACCGGTTGCGCAACGCTCAGATCGCGGCGGCCAGATCTTCCGCATTCAGGGCGACCGGGTCGGTCGTGGCCACGAAGTCGAGCAGGATCGCGGCGAATCGCCGCGGATCCTCACAGTGCGGGAAGTGACCGAGGCCGGGGAGTACCTCGAGCCGACTGCCCGGCATCGCCTCGTGCGCCTCGTACGCGTGGGCGACCGGGATCACCGGATCGTTTTCGCCCCACACGATGAGCGTCGGCATCCGGGCCGCGAGGTGGAGCCGGTCGCGAGCGCTGACCCGCTGACCTTTCACGTCGACGACCGCCCGCAGCGTCTGGAGGAACGCTTCGCGGGTCTCCGGATCCATGAGCGACGTGTACGCACGCCACATCTCCACCGTGGCCGGCGCCGGGCGGAGCCCGATCTTGCCCACCCAACCGGTCACCGCCTCCACCGATGACCGCACGAACGGTTGCATCGCGAGGGGCATCACGTACTCCGCACCCGGCAGCGTGAGCGCCCGGAGCAGCGGCATGACCTCGGCCCCGAGGCCGCCGGCGCAGACGAGGCCGAGCCGTTCGCAGCGCTCGGGATACTGATACGCGAGCTGCATCGCGATGCCACCGCCGAGTGACTGGCCGACCACCGTGGCACGCTCGTGACCGAGCATGACCAGCAGGTCACGGAGGATGCTCGCCTGGGCACCGAGTGAGTAATCGCCACGCGGCTTCTCCGACCGGCCGTGGCCCGGCAGGTCCGGCACCACGACCGTGACGTGCTCGGCGAGGTCGTCGAGCACCGGTGTCCACGTCGACGAACTCCCGGCCATGCCGTGCACCAGGAGGACGACCGGACCCGTGCCTCCGGTCCGGTACGCGACCTCGTGTCCGTGAATCTTTACGGTCCGTCGATCCATCGTGCGCTCCGATCAGTCGGTCGTCACGTCGAGGCTACGACCTGATCGCCACGAACTGCGGCTCGCGCGGCAGTGCACCGGTCGTTGTTCACGGAACGCGGTCGGCCCCCATCACCCGAGAAGAGTTTGCCGATCGAATGCTTTCGGCTGACCGTCCGTCTGGTCGGGAACCCCTACGGTCGATGACCATCGCATCGCATACCCAGGGGGATGTCATGACGCCGAGGGTGCAATCGTCCGGCCTCGCCGCCGTCTTGGTGAGCGTCGCCCTGGTCCTGGTCACCGGGACCGGCGCAGGTGCCACACCCGGACCTACCGCAGCAGCGACCCGACCGGCCGCAGCGAGCGGGTACGTCCTCGACGGGTACGGCGGCCTCCATCCCTACGCGGTCGGCGGCGCGACCAGGCCCGGCCCGGCAGTCGGCGGGCCCTACTGGCCCGGCTTCATCGCAGCCCACGGCGTGTCCGTGCCGCACGACCACCCGACGTGGGGACTCGTCGTCGACCTCTACGGCGGGCTGCATCCATTCGGTATCGGGAGTGCCGCGCCCGCGCACGCGGTCACCGGCGCTCCGTACTGGCCGAACTGGAACATCGCCCGCAGCGTCGCCCTGATGCCCGACGGGCGCAGCGGCCTCGTGCTCGATGGTTGGGGTGGGCTCCATCCGTTCTCCGTCGACGGCGGGCCGGCGCCGACCGTGAGCGGCAACCCGTACTGGCCCGGTTTCCGAATCGCGATGGGGCTGGCGATCCTCCCGAACGGCACCGGTGGCTATGTCCTCGACGGTTGGGGTGGACTGCATCCGTTCTCGATCAACGGTGGGCCGATGCCGCCCGTCGCGACCGGCGGGCCCTACCTCCCGGGGAACAACGTCGAACGGGGAGTCACGATCCTGGCCGACGGCACCGGCGGCTACATCGTCGACAACTACGGCGCGATCACGCCGTTCAGCCTCGTCGCCGGCTCGGTGCCCCAGACCCCGACCGGAACCCCGTACTGGCCCGGCTGGAAGATCGCGCAATCGATGGCGAACCGCTGACGCAATGCGCGCGGTCATGATCACGGTTCGGTGCCTGGCGGTCGGTGGCACCTTGGTGGTGATCACCGCGTGCGGTTCGCACTCGCCGGCGGCGGTCGCCACCCGGCCCCGGCCATCGTCGCCCCCGACCACCAGCTCGAGCTCGACGACGACCACCACGACCACACCGACGACCACCACGACCTCGATCCCGCGCACCCTGGTGCCGGGACCGGTGAAGCTCGGTTCGGTCTGCACCGTCCCCGACGCCGTGAGTGCGACGGTCGATCGCCTTCCCGTGTTGTGCATCGACCACAAAACCTTCGACGCGAAGCCGTTCGCAGGCGCCAAGTTCCGCTGGATCGCCACCAACTGATCCGACGCGACCGTCGAGCGAGACCGTCGATTCCGATCGTCGCGTGCGACCGGCCGACGGCGCGTCGCGATATTGCAGTCGGTTGACCCGGGTCGGGACAGCCTTTGACTCACCGCTCCGTAACGTCCGCATCATCGGGTGTTGAGGAGGTTCGCTTGTACCAACGGCAGAACGGAGAGCTCACCGCCGACGAGGATCCGGACCGGTTGGTGCAGGATCGCGTGGCGCGCTGGGGTCGAAACTCGGTGAGTCCCTTCCTGACGGAGCCGCCGAACGTGCTGCTCCCCGTGGCCGAGGGCGCGACCGGATACCGGCGCATACGGAACTGGTCCGTCTTCGCGACCGATGCGGCCGCACCTCCGGGCTGCGAAGCCGAGGCGCTCGATCACCTCACGGCGAACGTCGCCGAGCTTGGGATGCGACCGACCTTCGCCGCGGTCGTGGATCCCGAGCCATATTGCGCACGCGGCATGTATGCCACGCCGATCGCCGACGATCCGCGGCTCGATCTCACCTCGTTCTCCCTTGCGGGCGGCGCGATGGCCAACGTCCGTCACAGTGTGACGTCGGCGCGCCGAGCCGGCCTCCGCGTCGTTCCGTACGGCGCTGATCTCGAGCACGGCGTGGAGCAGGTGTCTCGCGACTGGCTCGCAACCAAGCGCGGCGGCGAACTCGGGTTCACGCTCGGTGCCTACGATCCGGGGGTCTTCGCACGGGTCGACGCACGGGTCGCAATCGACCACGCGGATCGCGTCGTCGCCTTCGTCACGTGGCGATCATTCGACGACGGACGCGGCCGCGTGTTGGACATGATGCGACGAGCGGCCGACGCCCCGAACCCGGCCATGGATCTCCTCGTCGCCGATGGCCTGCTCGAGTTCGCCGACTCCGGGATCGAGGTGGCAAGTCTCGGGTCGGTGCCACGGTCCCACGGTCGCCTCGGTGAACGGCTCTACCCCGCCGCATCCCTCCGCCGTTACAAGGAGAAGTTCTCGCCCACCTGGCTTCCACTCGCCCTCGTCGCACCGTCCCGCACTTCATTGCCCGGCGCGTTCCGAGCGGTCGCCACCGCCTTCTGTCCTGACGGGCTCGTCGGTGCGCTCCGCCGAAATCGTTAGCTCGGCGCGCGTCGCGCTCAGCGAGGTCCGGACGAAATGCGTCCACGTCCCGGTCGTCACCGTGACGATCATGGCGGCGGTGATCGCCACCGCCATTGACTACGGCGTGTTCGTCCACGAACTCGCGCTGGACGTCGCCTTCCGGTATGCATTCAGCGGCCGGGTGCTGACCATGGGCCACTGGTCGACGCTGTTGACGAGCCAACTCCTGACACGCGACGTCTTCATGGCAGTCTCGATTGCGCTCTCCCTCGCCCTCATGTTGGGCGTCTACGAGGCGGTCGCCGGGAGCGTGCGTGCGCTGGTGGTCGCCGCCGTTTCGGCGCTCGCCGGCCCGCTGCTCGTTGCCGGCGGATTGGGCATCGGATCCGCGCTCGGGAACGACTTCGCCGGCCGGACGCTGTCGACCCTCGACTACGGCGCGTCGGCGGTTACGGCCGGGGCGGGCGGCGCCCTCGTCTCCCTGCTCGGGATGCGCCGACTCCGCTGGTTCGCCGGCTTCTGGGTGGCGTTCGGGTTGCTCGCCCATCACCAACTCGCGGATTGGGAACACCTCGGCAGCTTCGTCACGGGATACGGAGTCGGTCACCTCCTCGGCGCGCCGCCGACCGTCGGCCGTGCCCAACGTGCGTTCACGAGCATGACGACGCGTGCGCTCGATCCCCGGTGGATCGGGATCCCCGCGCTGGTCCTCGCCATCGGCGCAGGCGGCGTCCTCGGCCGCGCGATCGTGCCGAAGCGAACGACCACCGCCGTCGCGCGCGGGTACGTGCCGGCACGAGTGCGTCGCATCAACGCGATCCGCATGCGCACTGCGCTCGCCCGGTCCGCGCCGGCGGAAGTCCAGGCCATCAGCTTCCCGACGCCGGCACTGGGCGGCGACCATCCCGCCCTGGTGGTCCTCCCGCCGGGATACGGCACCTCACACGTGCGCTATCCCGTCGTCGAGATGTTGCACGGTCGGCCGGGATCGCCGAACGACATCATCACCGGGCTGGATCCGGTCAGCTTGGAGGACCTGCCCGGAATTCCGCCGTTCATTGCGGTCGTACCCGACGGTCACGGTCCGGCCGTGTTCAACGGCGAGTTCGCCGACACCTCGAAACAGAGGCTGGGCACGGCCCTCTCCGACGACCTCCGTCGGTGGGTCGACCGGCACTACCGGACGACCGGCCACTGGTCGGTCACCGGGCTGTCGAGCGGCGGGTACGGCGCCGCATACCTCGGCTCCCGAACGGCGGGGCAGTACGACAGCGTGTGCGCGCTCAGCGGCAACTTCACGCCAGAGGGCGAGGCGTTTCGCGGCGAACGTCGAGCGACCCTCGACGCCGCAACTCCCCTCCTCCGGGTGCGTTCCGACGGGCCGCGGACACTCTTGATCGCCGGCAATCACGACCACATGAGCGTCAGCGAAGCGCTGACCTACTCCGCTGCTCTGTCCCGTGTCGGCCAGCCGCACGAAGTCGCGGTCGTCCCTGGCGGGCACGGTTGGGACATGTGGCAACGGGAGTTCCCGGTGTGCCTGCGGTTCATGCTCACCGGCGCCGACCGATGACCCGCGCGTTCGTGGTCGCGATCATCATGGTGGTCGCCACGGCATTGGGCGCGGTGAGTTTCGGGATCCTGCCACCGACGGAAGCGTCCACCACGAGTCCGTCACCCTCGGTGCTGCAGAGCCCGACGCGGCCCGAGGTGCGGTTCCGGTACGAGCACGTCACCAGAACCACGTTCGACGCAGTCCGCCCGGGTGACACCGTGATCGTCGGGCCGCAACCGACCGCCGCCCGGGACCGAGCCGCGGCGGCCGCCGTACACGCTCGGGGCGGGCATGCGTTCCGGTACGTGCAGTTCTATTGGGCGCCGACGGACCGCACCTACCAGACCGTGGCGATCCACCGGCATCCCGACTGGTCGTTCTGCGACACTTCCGGCGCGCTGAAGGACACGCGCATCCACACCGCGACGCCGTGGGTGTACCTCGACCTCAACGAACGGGCCGCCCGCAACGCGTACGTGCAGTTCCTCCGGTCGATGCACGGCCTCGGCTACGACGGTGTGTTCGTCGACATGGGTGGCGACGCGATCCTCGGGCCGAAGTCAGCCGGCATCTCGTCCTGCACGACTGATCCCGTGGTGCCGGGCCGGACGTTCGGCGCCGCCTATATCGGGATGCTCCGTCAAGCGCGCGGCGTCGGGCTCCAGGTGTTCCTCAACGGCGGGATCGTCACCGCGCTCGATCGGGTGGCGGCCGTCTGGAGTGTCGGTCTGGCCGGGGTGCTCGACGAGCGCGCAGTGTGGCGCGGGCCGCTCGCACTCGCGGCTGACCGCGCCGTGGCCGTAGCTCGCGGGGTCCCGGTGGCAGCCCTGGTGCGACCCAACCGGCGCGCACCGGATCAGGTGGCGGCAGTCGTCGCCGCCGGGCTCATGCCGGTGTACGGCGTGCGCGCCA
>JBBQXR010000017.1:0-18197 GCA_038209455.1 Acidimicrobiia bacterium | reverse complement strand
CGGCGCCTACGGTCTCGGCACCGGCCGGGTGGCGCGGACGAACCGGAGGTCCTCATGCGGATGCTGATTCCCGATCTCGTCGACGATGTCGACCCGGCGACGGTGTACGCCGACATGCCGGCCCACGCACTCCGTCCCGCGGTCCGACTCAACATGGTCATGAGTGTCGACGGCGGGACCGCGTGGAACGGAGTGTCGGGTGCGCTCGGCGGTCCCGCTGACCACGCGGTGTTCGAAGTCCTGCGGTCACTCACCGACGTCGTGTTGGTGGCGTCGGCCACGATGCGGGACGAGCACTACGGACCGGCGGTGCTTCCACCGGAGCTTCAGGATGCCCGGCGGCGCCGAGGCCAGTCGTCGGTGCCGCGAATCGCGGTGGTGTCGCGCGCGTGCCGCTTCGACTGGAGCACACCGTTCTTCACCGAAGCGTCCGAGCGGCCGATCGTGTTGACCGTCGCTTCGGCACCGGAGGCAGCACGTGAGCAGGCCGCCGCGGTCGCCGACGTGATCATCGCGGGGGAACACGACGTCGATTTCGCACGCGCGGTCGACCTGCTGGGCGGACTCGGGGTGAAGCAGATCCTCGCCGAGGGCGGTCCGACACTCAACGGGCAACTCGCGCGAGCGGGTCTGCTCGACGAGTTGTGCGTCACGCTCTCGCCGGTGCTGGTGAGCGGCGATGCGAAGCGGATCATCTCCGGATCGACGCTCGACGCACTGCGGACCCTCGACCTGCACTCCCTGTGCGAGGACGCCGGCACGCTCCTGCTGCGGTATCGATAACGCCTTGCCCAGCCTGGGGATCCGGCCTCCGTACGGTTCGGACATTCCGATGGTGACGGTTTCGTGGCGGCCCGGGGCGGGTAGGCCCTGTCCGGAATATCCGCTTCTTCGGAGGTCAGCTCATGGCAGTGACCGGATCCAGCCAACCCCTCGGCCGGCGGGATCGCCGCGCCGATCGCGCGACCTGGGCTCCGACGCTCGGTCCCGGCATGGTGCTCGGCGGCTTGGCCACGATCGGCCTCGTGGTCGCGATGTTCATGGCGTGGCACACCGGCGATGTGCACCCGAGCGGGATTCCGTTCGCATTCCTCTTCGACAGCGGGACCACCGCCCAGGACCCGTCGATCCTGCTCGCGCTGATCCCGATGGCCGTGCTGCTGGCCGTCGGGACCGCAATGCCGCGCGCGAGTGCAGCCCGACTGGTGGGTTCGCTCGGCACCATCGTGGTGGTGGTGCTGTTCACGGTGCAGCTCAACAGCCAGCTCGACAAGTTTCCCGGCACCAACGTCGGTGATGTCCTCGACACCGGCTACTACGTCGCCGCGATTGCCGCAGTGGTGGGACTCGTGAGCGGATTCATGCCGTCGGGTTGGACGCGTCGTGTGCGCACCGTGACCTACATCGAAGATCCCCAGCGCGTGAACTTCGACCAACCGCGCGTCTGACTCGACGTGAGGTCGGGTGCGGTTCCGTTCTCGAGGTTCAGACGCCGGCGGCCGCGGCGTTCAACGCGTCGAGGTGCTCGGTGGCTTCGAGGTACTCGTTGACCCAACGCTCGATGACTGCACCGGTCTTCTCGACCTTCTCGAACTGACCCACGACCTGACCCACCGGGTTGAACGCGACATCGACGGTCTGGTCCGGGTAGCGATGCGTCGCCGCGACCGCGATGCCCGACACCATGTACTGGAGCGGCATGCCGAGCGGCTCGGGATTCGCAGGGTCCGCCCAGGCATCGGTCCAGTCGTTCCGCAGCATGCGGCACGGCTTCCCGGTGAACGACCGGCTGCGGACGGTGTCCCGTGAGCCGGCGCTGATGTAGGCGGCTTGCTGCACCGGCGTGTTCTCGGACTCTTCGACCATGAGCCATTGCGACCCCGACCACGCGCCCTGGCAGCCGAGAGCGAGTGCAGCCGCGATCTGCGCGCCACTCCCGATGCCACCCGCGGCCAGCACCGGAACCGGTGCTACCTCTTTGACCACCTGGGGCCACAGGACGATCGAACCGACCTCGCCGCAGTGGCCGCCACCCTCGCCGCCCTGGGCGATGATGATGTCGACCCCCGCGTCGGCGTGCTTGCGGGCCTGGTACGGCGATCCGCAGAGCGCGGCGACCTTGCGGCCGGCGTTGTGGATGAGGTCCATGACCTCGGTCGGCGGCGTCCCCAGCGCGTTCGCGATGAGGGTCATCTTCGGGTGCTGGAGTGCGACCTCCACCTGGGGCGTCGCGGTGGCTTCGGTCCAGCCGAGCAGCTGCATGGTGTTGTCTTCGCTCTCGTCCTGCACCGGCACCCCGTGGTCGGCGAGCAGCTTGCGTGCGAACGCGAGGTTCTCCGCGGGGACCATGTCGCGCAGCATCTTCGCCAGGTCGTCGCCCGACATGTCGGCGTCCATGCCCTCGTACTTGTTCGGGATCACGATGTCGACGCCGTAGGGGTGATCACCGATGTGCTCGTCGATCCACTGCAGCTCGACCTCGAGCTGTTCCGGGCTGAAGCCGACCGCACCCAGGACCCCGAAGCCGCCGGCCTTGGCGACCGCGACGACGACGTCACGGCAGTGCGTGAAGGCGAAAATGGGGAACTCGATGTTCAGGTCGTCGCAGATGGGGGTGCGCACGGAGGTTCTCCTCGGTCGGTGGCGGGCGAGCGGACGTGATCGTAGGCCCGCAGCGTTCCGCGCATTGTCCCGGGTCGCTCGGTAGGGTCGCCGGATGGGTCCGGTGATCGAAGTCGTCGACCTCCACAAGTCGTTCGGCGACGTGCACGCAGTACGGGGCGTCACGTTCTCCGTCGAAGCGGGTGAGTGCGTCGCAGTGCTCGGCCCGAACGGCGCGGGGAAGACCACCACCATCGAGATCCTCGAAGGCTTCGGGCCGCCGGACTCGGGAACGGTCCGGGTGCTCGGGGCTGATCCGGCCGCCGGGGGTGCCGCGCTGCGGGGCCGGATCGGGATCGTGCTCCAGGAGTGTGGAATCGACCCGTATCTCTCCGTGGCCGAGGTGTTGCGCCAACACGCGTCGTATTACGAGCATCCGCGTGGCGTCGACGACGTGATCGAACTCGTCGGGCTGGGCGAGAAGCGTGACAGTCGGGTGAAGACGCTCTCGGGGGGCCAGCAGCGACGGCTCGACGTCGGGCTCGGCATCATCGGCGATCCCGAACTGCTGTTCCTCGACGAGCCCACGACCGGTTTCGACCCGTCCGCCCGTCGCCAAGCGTGGGAACTGGTCCACCGCCTGCGCGATCTCGGCACCACGGTGCTCCTCACCACGCACTACATGGATGAAGCCCAATCGCTCGCCGACCGCGTGATCGTGATCGCGGCCGGACAGATCCTCGCCGAGGGCACGCCGGAATCCATCGGCGGTCGGGCGACCGCCAAGACCCGGATCCAGTTCCCCTGGCCCGACGGCAGGGACGCGGGGGACCTTCCGGTGCCGGTCGAGCAGGTGGGGGGCGACGCGGTGATCGAGACCGACGAGGTCACCACCACCCTCCATGCGCTCACCGAATGGGCCATCGCCGAGCACCTCGACCTCGAAGGGCTGACGGTGACCCAGCCGTCGCTCGAGGACATCTACCTCCAACTCACCGCCGACGTCGGGGCGCGGCCCGATGACGACGGGAGCGCAGGGTGAATCGTCTGCGGACGTTCGGACGTCAGGTGATCTGGGAGCAACGGTCGTTCTGGCGCAACCCGGCGTCGGCCTCGTTCACGTTCGCGTTCCCGTTGTTGTTCCTCGTCGTGTTCATCGGGATCAACGGGAACGACACGGTCCCGCTCACCGGCGGCCGGGTGAAGTTCGCCCAGTTCTACGTCCCGGCGATCGTCGCCTTCGGCGTGATCAGTGCTTGCTATACGAACCTGGCGTTCACGCTCTCGATCCGGCGCGACAACGGATTGTTGAAGCGGGTGCGGAGCACGCCACTTCAACCCGCGATGTACCTCGCCGGCCTGGCCGGGAACGTGGTCGTGATCAGCATCATCCTCACGGGTCTCGTCACCGGGCTCGGCCTGACCGTCTACGGCGTCACGTTCCCGGACCGGTATCTGGGCCTGTTCGTCGCGCTGGCACTCGGTGCCTTCTGCTTCAGTGCGCTCGGTTCGATGGTGGCCACCTTCGTCCCCAACGAAGACGCGGCGCCAGCGATCATCAACTTCGTGCTGTTCCCGCTGCTCTTCATCTCCGGCACGTTCGGCCGGGTCGAGGCGACGTCGACGCTCGGACGCATCGCCTCGATCTTTCCGGTGCAGCACCTCAACCGGTTGCTGGAAGCGGTGTTCAATCCCAACGCGCCCGGGACGGGGATCATCGCGTCGCACGTCGCGGTGCTCGCCGCGTGGGGCGTGGGCGGGTTGGTCATCGCGGCCCGCCGATTCCGGTGGGAGCCGCGCCGCAGGTAGGCCGGCTAGAGCCCCTCGCTGAGGGGCAGGAGATCAGGGAACTCGGTCGTGCGTCCTTCGACCTTGGCGCGGAAGGCCTCGCCCATGTCGTCGGTGTCGAACATCGCCGCGTTCCAGTTCGCGATGTATTCGAGACCGTCGGCCACCGAGTGATCACGCGTGTAGTGAAGTGTCTGCTTGGTGCCCCACACGGCCATCGGCGACTTCGCCGCGATCTCGGTGGCCACCTCGAGCACGCCCGCGACGAGCGCGTCGTGATCGGGGAACACGGCATTGAGGAAGCCGGCCGCGTGCGCCTCGGCCGCCGACCACCGACGCCCGGTGTAGGCGAGTTCGCGGACGATGCCTTCGGGCACGAGCTTGGGCATGCGTTGGAGTGTGCCGACGTCGGCGGTCATCCCGATGTTGATCTCGGCGATGGAGAAGAACGCGTCCTCCTCCGCGTAGCGCAGGTCGGCCGCGCAGACGAGGTCGACCCCGCCGCCGACGCATGCGCCCTGGATCGCGCACAACACCGGCATCCGCGCGCGTTCGAGTGCAGTGAACGTGTCTTGGAGTTTCATCGCCGTGCTGCGGAACCGTTCGTTGCGACGACTCCGGTGATCGGCGCGCCCACCCGGGCCGATCGTGTCGTCGTTCGCGAAGACCTCGAGGTCCATGCCGGAGCAGAAGTGCCGACCCTCGGCCGAGAGGACGAGGGCCCGAATCTCTCCGGTGGCCGACAATCTGTCGACGATCACGGGGAGGTCACGCCAGAACGACGGGATCATCGAGTTGCTCCGCTCCGGGCGGATCATACGCACGTGCGCAACCTGGTCGGCGGTCTCGACTTGGAAGCACTCGTAGGTCATGGAGTCAGCCTGCCAGGCCCGAGCAGGGGCGGGGAACTCGGGTCCCTCGCCGGTCACGACCGCAGCCGTAAGGTGCCCCGCCATGTCTCGACGCCTTTGGTTCCGCTCGGTTCTCGTCGCATCGGGCGCATTGATCGCGCTCGAGGTGCGGCAGTAGCGGGGGGTCGAGTTCGTCCTCGTCCTCGTCGTCCTCGTCGACGTCGAAGCCGGCGCGCACGCCGGTGCGGCAACCCAACTCGCGCCTCTCGGTCGTGCAGATCAAAACGGTGCAGACCGAACTCACCACGGTGAAGTGCTTCAGTGGTGGGATCGACGGCGTCATCGGTCCGGTCACGCGCGCCGGCATCGCCGCGTTCCAGCAGGCCGAGTCGATCCCGGTCGACAGCCAGTACGGACCGGCGACGAAGGCGAAGCTCACCGCGGCGGCGCAGGCGGGCACGGCCGTGTGCACGGTCACCCCGGCGACCACGACCACGACGACGAGCGCGACCGCGCCGCCCTGTACCGGCACCGGGATCCAGGCGGCGCTGCCTGCGGGCTCGACGATCACCGACTTCGGATGCGAGGGCGTGTGGGCGTGGGCTGGTGTCGATGTGGATTCTGGTCAGGACGGCTACGAGGCCACCGACCTGCTGAAGGCGAACGGCACCACGTGGCAGGTCGTCGACCGGGCCACCAACTGCAACCCGTCGGTAGTGCCGCCGGTGATCTACGACCCCGGCTGCACCACGAACTGACCGGCCGCGCGCTCGGAGGGGTGCGCGGACGGGATCATCGTCAGGCGGTACGGGTGGCGGTCACGACGAGTCGATGGTCGTGGGTTCCGTGGCGGAACGTGCCCGCACAGGTGATCAGGGTGAGGTGTGCGAGCCCGTCGTCGGACTCCTGGGGCGTGGTCGCCTCCACCGGGCCGCGTCCGTAGATCTCGCGCAGCACGTCGGGATGGGTCGCCTCCTCGAGCGTGTAGGTATGCGCGCCGGTCACGACGAATCGCACGTCGAGTCCGGTCCGCGTGTCTCGGACGACGACCGGATCCCCGGGCGTCAACAGGTCGAGATGGGCGAAGACGGCGGGGAGGCCCTGGGGGCCATCGATGTGACCGGCGATGAGCGCGGTGCTGGGCGCACCGGGGACCGCGCTGCCGCGGTACCAGAAGGCTTGTTGCCAGACGGGGTCGTCGGCCCGGCCCGTCGGGGCATCCATCGCATTCCGGTTCAGGCCGACGCCGACCACTGCGGCCCGGGCGTCCAGTGTCGGCAGTTCGAGTTCGAGGGGCACGGGTGCCGGTCCGGCCCGCAGACCGAGCCCGGGATCCACCAGCGGCTCCGGGATCGGAAGCGCGGCGGCGACGGCACGCGTCACGGTCGGTACCGCTGGTGCGGATCCGGCCGATGGAACGCCGTCGCGCGCCGCCACTGACCCGGTGAGCAACCCGGCCGCGATCAGCATGATCGCCAGCCGGCTCGCCGCCGGGGTCAGTGAACGCACGCGCATGACTCGGGACTACGGCTTGGTCGTTGTCGACACTCGCAGGTGCGACCGACGCCGGATGACGGCTTCGGCGGTACCGATCGCGAGCAGGCCGCCGAACCAGATCGCGAGCCAGGCCGAGTGGGATTCCGAGACCGGACCGCCACCGGTACGAGGAGGTCCCGATACGCCCGGGATGCCCGGACCCGGGCTGCGGTTCGGCGTCCCGCCCCGGCGCGGGGGCGTCGTGCCTCCGCCCGGTGTGGTGCCGGTGGTCGAGGTACCCGGGAGGGTCGTCGCGCTCGTACCGCCTCCGGGCGTGGTGGTGGTCGGCGTCGCTGCGGTCGTGGTGGTCGTGGTCGGAGGAATCGACGTTGCACAGCCCGGGGCGATGAAGGTGTCGTCGTCGAGAGTGACGGCACCGTTGCGGGCGAGTGCACGACCCTGGACCGTGACGCCGGTGGTGACGGTCACCGAGCTGAGCGCCAAGATGTTGCCGACGAAGACCGAGTTCGTGCCCAGCGTCGCCGAACTGCCGACCTGCCAGAACACGTTGCAGGCCTGCGCGCCGTTGATCAACGAGACCGTGCTACTGGAACCGGTGATGAGCGACGAGTTGGTCTGGAAGACGAAGACCGAGTTCGCATTTCCGGCGCCGTCGAGGACGAGCGGTCCCGTGAGTCCGAGCGCACCTTTGCTCGGCCCCGCGTAGACGCCGCCTTGCAGTGTGAGGTTGGCAAGGTCCGCAGTCGTCGTGGCATCGATCGGCCGGCCGGCGGCGTTGACGTACGCGGCCGTGAGGTCCGATTCCGCCTGTTGGGCCGCGGCGTTCGTCGTGTCGGTGGTTCCGGGTGCAATCACCAGCCCGGGCGGGAAGCCGGTGATCGAGGTACCGGGCCAGAGGCCGAGGCTCTCGTGGAGCGTGCTCGCACCGGTGTTGGTGACGGTGCTGCCGGCGAGCACCGAATAGTTCGCGGCGGTGGCGAGCGGGACGGTCGCCACGATCGCGGCGGTGGCGGTGGATCCCAGGGTGGCGGCGACGAGGAGCAGCGCCACCGTGAACGCGGACATCGTCGTGAGGACGCGGCGGGGAGCCGCGAGGTTGCGGTTCATTCGGATCTCGATTCGTACGTGGTAGGCATCGCCTCCAGCAGCACCGCCGCCGCAGGGGGGTTGGCCCGTGTACGCACGATCTGCTGACCAGGTCTGCTCTCGGGTGACCCAAGATCGGGAGCCGTCGGCGTAGGCCAGCAACAGGGCGGGATGTCTTCGCCCTGTTGCCCCTATCGGCGCGGCGCTCCCCAAAGTTGAGGAAATCAGTCCGAAAAGCCGGATTCGTGGGCCCTTTTGCTGGTGGAAGCGGGTCGGCCGTGCTCTACTGAAGGAGCGGTGCTGCCCGGGAGGCGGAAGCAATACGGAGTCAGGTCACACCTCGGGGAGGCGTTGATCCGCAGGCGATCACTTGGTCGCACGAGCCTGCGGGGAGCCAATGCGAAACCGGCCCTTTTCTTCTGGGGCCGATCTCTGCCACGTTTCGCATCGAGGCCTCATGCGCTCCTTCGTCCTTCCCGTCGTCGTCGTCGCCGTCGTCGCCGGCTGCGGGTACTCACCGCCGGCCGCCCCTCCGGCGCGTCCCCGAGCGTCGGCCCACTCGGCACCGTCGAGCACGTCGAGCACGTCGAGCACGACGACCACGACGACCACGACCACGCCGGTGCTCCCGGCGGCAGTGCCCGCCCCGGTCACCACGGGCAACGCCCGACTCGACGCGCTCCTTCCGACGCTCCCTTCGGTGCTGTGGGAGGGCGGCGCCCACGTGCACTTCGGGTACAACCCCATCGACTGTTGCCACGCCGGTGGCTACAACCCGGAGCCGAACGACGTGTGGGTCAGCGAGCGCGCGCTGCGGAGCGACGCTGCCCTCACCTACGTGACGGTGCACGAGTTGGCCCACAGCGTGCATCTGCGGTCGGGCCGCGCGGCTGCGCTCACGGCTGCGGTGGCCGGAGCCCCGGCGGTGCGGCCGGGGAGCCCGTGGGACGACTCCGAGAAGGTGGCCGACTGTGTGGCGTGGGTGCTGTATCCGGCCCAGACCGCGGCGAGCGGTCTCACCTATTGGAACTGTCCTGACCCGTGGCGGACCCAGGTGCGGACCGCGCTCCAGGGCTGACGGCTCCTACAACGGCGGGACCTCGGTGCCGCCCCAGGTGCGCATGTTGGCGCGCCACGCGTCGTCGTCGGCGTCGCTGAGTCCGGCTACCCACTCGTCGTCGGTGAGGGCCGGCCGGTGCGTCGCAAGTGTCGCGGCGTCGGCACCCACGGTGGCGCGGAGTGTCGGTGTCTCGGTCGTGATCGCGCGCCAGATGGCGTCGGCGACGTCGGTGGGGGCCGACGCGTCGGCCAAGCCGGCGAGGAGGAACCGCGACTTCCGGAACGTGATCGGGAAGTACGGCGACTCGAAGTCGATCGGCTGCTGCATCGACTTGTCGACCATCGCAGTCGCGACCACGCCAGGTTCGATCACCGCAACCCGGATACCGAACGGCGCGACTTCGGCGGCGAGGACTTCGCTGATCGCCTCCGCCGCCCACTTCGACGCGGCGTACGCGGCCTGGCCCGGGCACGCGACGCGTCCGGCGATCGAGGTGACGTTGACGATGCACCCGCTCCGTTGCTCACGCATGGTCGGGAGCACCGCCTGGATCCCGCGCAGCGCGCCCCACGTGTTGATGTTCATCATCGTCTCGAACACCGCGAGCGGCGTCGCTTCGATGTCGGCACCTTCGACCACTCCGGCGTTGTTCACGAGAATGTCGACGCGCCCCTCGGCCTCGATGACCGAGGCGAACCCTCGTGCCACCGACTCCGTGTCGTCGACGGCGACGATCAACAGCGACACCGGCAGGTCACCGGCGGCGGCGAGGAGCGCGGCACCGGATGATTCGGACCGGACCGTGGCGTAGACCCGGCAACCCTCCGCGGCCAGGCGGAGGGCGGTGGCGAAGCCGATGCCCGTGGAGCAACCGGTGACGATGGCGATCTGCATCCGCGCACGGTACCGCCCGAGGTCGGAGGTGCCCTCGCTGACCGCTCGATCCGCGGTCCGGATTCGACTTGAATGCGGGCATGATCGAGCCAACCGGAACCGGGCTCCGATGATGCGAGTGGGATTCATCGGTCTCGGAAGTCAGGGCGCGGGCATGGCGCAGCGGATGATCGAGCAGGACCTCGACGTCACCCTGTGGGCGCGCCGACCCGAGACCTTGCAACCGTTCGATGCGCACGCGGCCGTGGCGAACGACCCGCGGGCGCTGGGTGCGGCGAGTGACATCGTCGGGATCTGCGTCACCGACGGTGCCGCGGTACGGGAAGTGGTGCTCGGGCCCACCGGCGTCCTCGCCGGCATGGCGCCGGGGAGCATCCTCGCGGTGCACTCCACCATCGGCACCGACGACTGCCGGCAGGTCGCCGAGGCGGCCGAAACCCTCGGGGTGCGGGTGATCGACGCGCCCGTGAGCGGTGGTGGCGCGGCCGCGGCTGCGGGTCGGCTCACGGTCTACGTGGGCGGAGCAACCGATGCGGTGGCCGATGCCCGCGCGACGCTCGAGTCCTATGGTGACCCCGTGCTCCACATGGGTCCGCTGGGGAGTGGCTTGCGGACGAAGTTCGTCAACAACGCGCTGGTGGCGGCGCACTTCGCACTCGCGCACGACGCCATGGAACTCGGCAATGAACTCGGCCTCGACGTCGACGCGCTCGGCGATGCGCTCCGGCACGGCAGCGGCCGCAGTTTCTCGCTCGAGGTCTTCGTGGGGCTGAAGACCTTCGACGCGATTGCCGGCACGGTCGGCCCGATCATGGCGAAGGACGTGGAGCTCTTCGCGCGGGAGACGAGCGGTCGGGGTCCCGAACGGACCGTGTTGCTCGATCCTGCCGACCGGTTCCTCACACTGCTCGACCATCCGCGCCCGTCGGAATCCGACGCGCCCGGAGCCGCGCGATGACCGCCCGGGATCCGGCGGCCCGCACCGTCGACACTCGCTCGCGAGCGGTCGACGCGCCTGGTCCTGCGTCGCCGGAGGCCTTCTGGACCGGTGCGTGGGCGGACGCGCTGGCGATCCACGGTGACCGCGCCGCCGCCGATGCCGAGCGGCTGGATCTCCCACCCCTCACGATCGCGGTCGATGGTGCTGCATGGACGCTGCTCCGCAGTGCGGAGGGAATCGAGGTCCGGGCGGGACGGCATGCGCCGCTGGAGATCGGGATCGACGGCGCGGCATTTTCGGACCTCGTGTGTGAGCGCCGCACCGCGATCGGTCTGGTGATCGGCGCGCGTGCAACCGGTGACCCGGCCGCCAATGAGGCGTTCTGCGCGTGGGATCCGGTCCTGCGATCGGTCATCGACGGACGCGGCGTGTACCGGCCCGGTGACGTGCACCTCCTTGGCGTCGACGGTGACCCACTCGATTTCGACCAGCAGTTCCTCCTCGGTGAGGACCGCGCGGATTCCGCACACTTTCTTGCCGAGGCGGGGTTCATCCTCCTCCGGCAGGTCTTCACGGCTGGGGAGATGGACGCGATCGACGCCGAGTTCGCGGCTGCGGTCACCGCGGCACGGGCGGACGATGGCGAGTCGTGGTGGGCGGCCACGCGCGACGGCGACCGGTACCCGTGCCGCCTCCTCAACTTCGAGCGGAAGTCCGCCACACTGCGGGATCTCTTCACCGATCCGCGGTTCCTCGCGATCGGCGAGATCCTGCCCGATGGGCACCACCCGGGCGATCCCTTCGGCGAGCACTTCGCCGGCGTGACCGCCGAGGGCCTGACCAAACGGGTCGGATCGGTGGAAGGGCTGGCCTGCCTGCCCTGGCACAAGGACTGCGATCGGGGTGGTCACTCGATGTATTGCTCGGGGTTGACGATCGGGATCTGCCTCACGCCCGTCGACGCGGCCCACGGTGGTCTCGACGTGATGGCCGGCTCGCACCGGGCCAACATCGCGCGGGCGCAGACGGATCGCGGGCTGGACCTGCCGGCCGTCGGGCTCGCCGCCGAACGCGGCGACGTGACCGTGCACCTCTCGTGCGCACTGCACCGCTCCACTCATCCGCACACCGACGAACGGCGGGTGGTCTACACCGGGTTCACGCTGCCGTCGGTCGGTGGCGACGTGGTGGCGAACGGTTCACAGCCGAACCTCGAGCGCGAGCGGGCCGCGATCGGTGACCCGACCCGACGCGGACGGTTGGCGTCGGAACTCGAACCACGCCCGGGATCGGCATGACGTCGGTCTCGATCGTCACCGGGGCGGCCGGTGCGATGGGCGGCGCGTGCGCACACCGTCTGGCCGACGGCGTCGACATCCTCCTGCTGTCGGATGTGAACGAGCCGGCGTTGGACGCGGCCGCGGCGGAAATCGAGCGGCACGGCGGGGCGCGGGTGGAGCTGGTCGTCGCCGACCTCGGTGCGGTCGATGCCGCCACCCGGCTCGCAGCTCGAGCCGGCGAGTTGGGGACGTTCCGCGCGTTGGTGCATACCGCCGGCCTCTCGCCGGCGATGGCCGGATGGCAGGACATCCTGCGGGTCGATCTCGTCGGTGTGGCTCGGCTCCTCGATGCGTTCCTTCCGCTCGTCGAGCCGTCGAGTGTCGCCGTATGCGTCGCGTCGATCGCCGGCCATCTCGGCGCTTTCGACCCCGCGATGGACGCGCTCCTCGACGATGCACTTGCCCCTGACCTCGAGCACCGGTTCCTCGACGCGTGTGGCCCCGATCCCGACTCCGGCGCCACGTACCGCCTGGCGAAGCGGGCCGTGATCCGGTTGTGCGAACAGGCGGCGATCGGTTGGGGTGCCCGCGGCGGCCGCGTCGTCTCCCTGTCGCCCGGCCTCATCGATACCGAGATGGGACGGCTGGAACTGGAGCACAACCCGATCAAGCACTGGATGGCCGAGGTCACCCCGGTGAGCGTCGGCCGCCGTACCGAGACCGCGGTGCTGCCCGGACGGGTCGAGGACATTGCCGCCGCGGTTGCCTTCGTCGCCTCCGACGCCGCGGCCTTCGTCTCCGGATGCGATCTGCGCGTCGACGGCGGACTCGTCGGCGCCATGGGCCATCTCGACAGCCGATGATCGAACCGCCTACGAAGGGGTACTGATGGACCAGAGCGAACACCTCCGAGCGGTGGCCGAGGCCCGGACCGAGACGGGTCGGCAGCGATACCGCGAGGTGATGGTGTCCGACGCGCCACCACCCCTCACCCCGTATCTCGACCACGGCGTGGTCGACTCGGTCTTCGGTGAGTTGTGGGATCGACCCGGACTGTCACGCCGGGATCGCCGTTGGATCACGCTCGCGTGCGTCGGTGCCGCCGCAGTCGACGAGCCGATTCAGCAGCACGTGTACGCGGCCCTCGCGAGCGGCGACATCACGCGGCCCGAGTTCGAGGAGTTCGTCCTGCACTTCGCGTATTACCACGGTTGGCCCCGCGCGTCGGCGCTGGAAATGGCGTATTACAAGGCGATTGCGCGGCTCGATCCGCCGGCCGGCCCGGCGGACTGAGGACCGAAGATGACCACCACCGAACCCACCGAAGAGCTCGCGGCCGATCCGACCGTTCCCGGGTACTACCTCCGGCCCGACTACGACGACCTGCTCGCTGCGCTCCGCCGCGACGCGCCGGTGCACGAGTTCGCGCCGGGCATGCGCACGATCGCGCGCTACGACGACATCCGCGAGATCAGCCGCGACCCGGCTCGCTTCTGCTCGTCGATGGGTGCATTGGTGAACGACCCGATGCGGACGTGGGAACGGCCGACCAAGGCGCCGTCGATCCTGCACATGGATCCGCCCGACCATGTCGGCTTCCGCAAACTCGTGAATCGCGAGTTCACGCCACGAGCGATCGGCGGACTCGAGCCGCGCATACGTGAACTCGCCCGCGCGGTCCTCGACCGCACGCCCGACTCCGGCGTCTTCGACTTCGTCGATCTCGTCGCCGCGCCCTTCCCACTGCTCGTGATCGCCGAACTGCTCGGGATCCCCGACGGCGACCGGTCCGAGTTCCGCCGCTGGTCCGACGCCACCATCGAGGCGACCGACAAGCCACCGGAGGAGACGGCCGGGGCGACCGGTGAACTCTTCGTCTACCTGAAGCAGCACATCGATGCGAAGACCGCAAACCCCGGCGACGACGTCGTCTCGCTCCTCGTCAACGCCGAACTCGACGGGCGCGGCCTCGACCGCGGCGAGCTGTTGATCTTTCTCCTGGCCCTGCTCGTCGCCGGGAACGAGACGACGCGGACGTTGATCTCCGGTGGCACGCAGGCGCTGTTCGAACACCCCGACCAGCGCCGGGACCTGGTCGCGGATCCAGGTCTGATCCCGTCGGCGGTGGAGGAGTGTCTGCGCTGGGTCACGCCGATCCAGGCGTTCGCCCGTACCGTCGTCGCCGATACCGTCGTGGGCGGCGTCGAGGTCTTGGCCCTCGACTACCTGGTGTTGCTGTACGCGTCGGGCAACCGCGACGAGTCGGTCTTCGGGCCTACCGCCGATCGCTTCGACATCCGCCGCGACGCCAATCCTCCGCACCTCGCGTTCGGATTCGGCGAGCACCTCTGTCTCGGTGCCGCGCTCGCCCGGATGGAGACGCGCATCCTGTTCGAGGAGATGCTCGCCCGGCATCCGGAGTACGCCGTCGCCGGCGAACCGCAGTGGGTGGCGTCGAGCCTGGTGCGGGGGATGCACACGATGCCGTTCACCTGGCGACCGTGACGGACGATTCGCTGCCCACCACCTTCGCGGAGTTGGTGCTCAGCCGGGCCGACGACGACACCGTCGGTCTGGTCTTCGAGGACGAGCAGTGGACGTGGCGGGAGGTCGTGGCCGCGGCACGGATCCGTGCCGCCCTACTGCTGGGCATGAGGCAGAGCGGTCCGTTCCACGTCGGCGTGCTCCTCGAGAACGTCCCGGAGTTCGTTTTTCTCCTGATGGGTGCGGGCCTCGCGGGTGCGACCGTCGTCGGGATCAACCCGACGCGTCGAGGGACCGAGTTGGCGCGTGACATCAACCACACCGACTGCCAACTGATCGTGACCGACGCAGAGACCGGCCCGCTCCTGGACGGGATTCCACTCGACCTGGCGACAGACCGGATCCTCGATGCCGACGCTCCGGTCTACGCAGCGGCGCTGGAAGCCGCGGCGAGCGCCGTGGACGCAGGCGGAGCGGACGCGCCGAGGCCCGCCCCGGAGACGTTGTTCGCGTTGCTGTTCACCTCCGGTTCGACCGGCGCTCCGAAAGCCGTGCGCATGACCCAGGGCCGTGCGGCCCGGGCGGTGGCGACGGCGATGTTCACGTCCGACGACGTGCTCTATTGCGCGATGCCGCTCTACCACGGCAACGCGCTCAACGCGAACCTCTTCCCGGCGCTGCGGTCGGGGGCGACGATCGTGCTCCGGCGGAAGTTCTCGGCTTCGGGGTTCCTACCCGACGCCCGCCGCTACGGGATCACGTTCTTCAACACCGTCGGGCGCGCCCTCAACCACATCCTCGCCACTCCACCGAGCCCCGACGATCGCGACCATTCGATCAAGTACGTGCTCGGACCCGAGACCGCGCCCGCCGACGTCCGTGCGTTCCGGAAGCGCTTCGGCCCACCGGTCATCGAGGGCTACGGATCGAGCGAGAACGCGATCATCTTCTTCCCCGACCGCGAGCTGCCCAAAGGGTCACTCGGCCGGCCGCTCGACGGTATCGACGTCGTGATCCTCGACCCGGTGACAGCACTCGAGAAGCCGCGTGCGCGTTACGACGAGCACGGCCGCCTGGTGAACGCGGGTGAGGCGATCGGGGAGTTGGTGAGTCGCACCGCCGCGTCACGGTTCGAGGGGTACTACAACAACCCCGAAGCCGACGCCGAGCGGACGCGCAACGGCTGGTACTGGTCGGGTGACCTCGGCTACCTCGACGAGGCCGGCGTCTTCTGGTTCGCCGGAAGGAACGCGGATTGGATCCGGGTCGACGGTGAGAACTTCGCCGCCGCACCGATCGAGCGGATCCTCGCCCGCTTCCCCGGCGCGGGTGGCGTCGTCGTCTACGCGGTGCCGGACAGTCGTACCGGCGATCAGGTGATGGCCGCGATCGAGATGCTCGCCGGACACGTCTTCGACGCCGACGCGTTCGGCGAGTTCCTCGACGCGCAACGGGACCTCGGGACCAAATGGGTGCCCCGCTACGTTCGGATCGTCGATGCGTTGCCCGTCGGTGCGACGAACAAGATCGACAAACGCACGTTGCGCGCCGAGAAGTGGGACACCACCGATCTCGTCGTCTGGCGTCCGCCGCGTACCGACACGTACGTGACGTTCACCCCGGCCGACGCCGAGACGCTCCGGGCCGAGTTCGACGAGAACCAGCGCGCCAACCTGCTCCAGTAACTCCAGAACCCCTCGACGTTTGTCCCCTGGTGTACCGAGGCGGTACAGGAGGGGACAACGGTCGGATGAAAACGGTGCGCGCCGGAGTGGATGGTGGCGTGATGGCGTGCCGGTTGTTACGCGTCGGCGGCGCCCGGATCGGTTCCCTGCTTGCGCAACGCCTCGAGGCGCGCGTTGAGCGCACCGATCCCGATCCCGACCGCGGGGTCGCGCAGGCTGCGGACCGCGAGCCGGGTGCCGTCGGTGAGCACGAGGACTCCGGTGCGCGGCTTCACACTCGGGAGGTTGCCGGTGGCCACCGCGTCCTCGAAGCGGGCGACCTCGGCGAGCGGGATCGCGCGCGTCGGCTGCGGGTAGTTGCGGAACTCGACGCCGGCCGCGGTGATGTGCAGGGAGCTTCGGCCGACCGAAACCAATGCCAGCACGGCCACGACCACGAGGACGACCACCGGCAGGAGCACCAGAACGACCACGACCATGCTGTTGCCTCCGTGATGACGCGCGCGCGACGTCGGGACCGGTTGACCTTACGGCGTACCTGCGTCGGGTCGGTGTCGAGGTCACGCGCCGGCGTGACGGCGATCACCTGGTCTGGGGGTACTCCGTGCTCGCCACCGAACGGATCGAACGGATCGAACGGATCGAAGCCTGGTCGAGCGGCTCGGGGGCACCAATACCATTGTGCGGTGCCCCGACTGCTGCTCACCTGCGGATTGCCGGGGTCGGGGAAGTCCACCCTTGCACGGCAACTCGCCGCGGACCGGAGCGCGGTTCGGCTCACGAAGGATGAATGGCTCTGGGCGCTCGGCTCCACGCCCTGGGATGCGCCGACCCAGGAGAAGGTCGAACATGAACTCTGGCGGCTCGCCCGAGAGATCGTGCAACTCGGCCTGAGCGTCGTCCTCGATTTCGGGCTCTGGGCGCGGAGCGAACGGGACGAGATGCGGTCCGTGGCTCGGGCACTCGGTGTCGGTGTCGAGCTGCACTACCTCGACGTGCCGGCCGACGAACTCTGGCGGCGCATCGATGCACGAAACTTGCAGCCCCCCTGGGACCGCGCCCCGATCAGCCGGGCCGACCTCGACGGGTGGGTACAGCTGTTCCAGGCCCCCGACGATGCCGAGTTGGCGTTGTTCGATCCTGCGCCGGCTTCCGACTGACTCACGACCGGGCGCCGCGTGGACGACGCCGTCAGCGGGCGCAGATCTTCTCGATCTCGCGCTTGACCTCCGGGGTGATCTGGTGCAGCGCCTTGAGCGCGCCCATGTTCTCGACGACCTGTTCCGGTCGTGACGCGCCCGTGATCACCGTGGAGACGCGCGGGTTGGCCGCGCACCATGCGATGGTGAGCTGGGCGACGGTCACGTCGAGCCGGTCGGCCACGACCATGAGCTCCCGGACCTGTCCGTTGCGCCGGTCGTTGGTGAGTGAGTCCTTCAGCCACTCGTACCCGGGGAGCGCGGCGCGACTGTCGTCAGGGATGCCGTCGATGTACTTGCCGGACAACAGGCCCGACGCCAGCGGGCTCCAGGTGGTGAGGCCGAGGCCGATGTCCTCGTAGAGGCGCGCGTACTCGCGCTCGACCCGACGGCGCTCGAAGAGGTGGTATTGCGGTTGCTCCACCACCGGCTTGCGCAGGTTGCGACGGTCCGCGACATCCCATGCGGCCCGGATCTCGTCGGCGGACCATTCGCTGGTGCCCCAGTAGTGGGCCCGACCGGATTCGATGATGTCGGACATCGCCTCGACGGTTTCCTCGATCGGGGTCTCGGGGTCGGGCCGATGGCAGTAGGCGATGTCGAGGAAGTCGAGACCGAACCGCTCGAGCGAGCCGTCGATCGCGTGCATCAGGTACTTGCGGTTGAGGGTGTTGCGGGTGTTGACGCCGTCGCTCAGGCCCCAGAAGAATTTCGACGACACCACGTAGGTCTCGCGCGCCCAGCCCAACTCCGCGATCGCTGCGCCCATGAGCCGCTCGGACTCGCCGCCGGCGTAGGCCTCGGCGTTGTCGAAGAAGTTGACGCCGGCGTC
>JBBQXR010000016.1:0-19044 GCA_038209455.1 Acidimicrobiia bacterium | reverse complement strand
TGCTCGAGGCGGCGTCGTTCGTCCGTGACTTCGCAATCGACAACCCGCACGTGACCGTCACCAAGCTGCGCTTCACCAACGTGCTCGGTGACGACGTCACCACACCGTTCTCCAAGGCGCTGCGGCTCCCCCTCGTCCCGGAGGTGTTCGGGTTCGACCCGCGCCTGCAGTTCACGCACGAGGACGACGTCACCGGGGCCCTCGTGTTCGCCACGCTCAACGACGTCCCCGGCGTCTTCAACGTCGCCGGTGACGGCTCGCTGCCGTGGAGCGAGGTGTGCGCGATCGTCGGCCGGCGCCGGGTCGCGCTCCCGCCCCTGCTGACGCAGTGGGCCGCCGAGCCGTTGCGCATGGCCCGGATCCTCGACCTCCCACCCGAGGTGCTGAGCCTGCTCCGCTACGGCCGTGCCCTCGACAACAGCCCGTTCAAGCGCACCGGGTTCCACTACCAGTACTCCACCGCCGGGACCGTCGACGCGTTCGCGCGCAGCCTCCGACTCGAGACCGCCGTCGGCAGCAACCGGCCCGCGTACCTCTACGAGCGCGACGTCGAGACGTTCTTCCGTCACTCCCCCGCCGTCGTGCGGGACAAGAGCTGACGGCGACCATGCCGCTGCACGTCGACCGGCACGATCGCGTCGCGCTCCTCACGCTCGACGAACCCGAACGCCGGAATGCGCTCACCGCGCCGCTCGTCGCGGAGATCGTCGCCGCGATGGACGAGCTCGACGCCGACCCCGCCGTCGGCGCGATCGTGGTCACCGGTGCCCCGCCCGCGTTCTGCTCCGGCGCCGACGTCCAGGCGCTCGCCGCGATGGCGTCGGGCACGGACGAACCCGGCGACGTCCGGGACATCTACGCGGGCTTCCTGCGCATCCTGGACTCGCCGCTCCCGACCGTCGCCGCCGTGAACGGTGCCGCCGTCGGCGCCGGGTGCAACCTCGCGCTCGCCTGCGACGTGCGCATCGCGGGTACCAGCGCGGTGTTCGACGCACGGTTCCTGCGCATCGGGATCCATCCCGGTGGCGGCCACACCTGGCTCCTCAACCGTGCAGTCGGTCCGCAGACTGCCGCCGCGATGAACCTCTTCGGCGCCCGGCTCGACGGGGCCCGTGCCGCCGAGGTGGGTCTGGCCTGGGAATGCGTCCCTGATGCCGACCTCCGGGCACACGCGGTGGCCCTCGCCGCCCGCGCGGCCGAGATCCCACGGGAGCTGTCGGTCCGCACGAAGGCCACCCTCGCCCACACCGCAGACCTCACCGATCACGACACCGCGATGCGCTTCGAGCTCGAGCACCAGGTGTGGTCGCTGCGGTCCCGGTTCCCCGCTGCCCCCGGCCGCTGACCCGGGCGGGACCGGGCACGATTACGCTCGCCGCCGGTGATCACCGAAGACCCCAGGGCGGAACCGCTCGAAGCCATCGTGGTCGAGACGGGCGACAACAACCCGATCGCGACGGCCATCGCCTGGGCCGCGGTCGTCCTCGTCGGCTTCGTCGTCGTGTGGTGGGTGTGGACCAGATGGATCGACCCTTCGACCGGCGGCACCATCGCCCGCTACACGAACGGCGGCAGCGGTGTGCTCTTCGAGAACCCGATCGACCAGTTCCGGGTAACCACACCGACCCAGTGGCAACGCAGCGCGTCGAAGAACGACCTCGGCACGGTGGTGACCGTCTCGGACTCCATCGGCTCCGATTACACATTCACGGTCACCAAGACCCCCGAGCCGTTGACCGCGCTCGACTCCTACAAGTCATCGCTGAACCAGGTCGCGGGACAGCTCGCGGCCGATGCCGGGGCCGAGATCGTCCACCAGACCCCTCCGGTCCCGATTATCGACGTCGCAGTCACCGACGTCCTGTACTCCAAGGGAGGATCGTTCTGGTTCGCTCGCATCGAGCTGCTGCGCGATCGTCTCTACACCGTCGTCGCAAAGGCACCGAACAACGACGACAAGCTCTTCCACCGCTTCGTGAACAGCTTCCAGGCCCTCGGACCGCACTGACCGGTCCGAGCACGAAACGTTCGGTCAGCTCCTCCACCCGACGACGGCGCCGATCTCGTCCCGGCGCGCCGCCCACTCGGCGGCGGTGATCGCGTAGCGCACGTGGTCCTCGTACACGCCGGCGATCTGGAGATACCCGAGCGACGTGCCCTCCTCGCGCAACCCGAGCTTCTCCGCCACCCGCCGGCTCGGCCGGTTCCGCGGCACGATGGCCGCCTCGATGCGATGCAGTCCGAGGTGCTCGAACCCGTAACGCAGGATGAGTGCCACGCCTTCGGGGACATACCCCTGGCCCGCCGTCCGCTCGTCGATCCAGTAACCGACCGAGGCCGACTGAAACGGGCCCCGCTGCACGGATCCCAGACTCACCTCACCCATGAAGACTTCGCGGTCGCACCGGAACAGGCCGAAGCCGTACGCGGCATCGAACTGACGCTGGCGATCCCACGCGGCGCACCGGCTGCGGAACGCGTCGACGTCACCCGCCGCATCCGGCGCACCCGGCTCCGGGAGTGGCTCCCACGGTTCGAGCCAATCGCGGTTCGAGCGTCGGACCTCGGACCAGGTACCGAAGTCCTTCGTGACCAGGCTGCGCAGGAGCACCCGATGCCCCACCAACCGGAGGCCGTCGTTCCGCTTCATCGAGCGCTGCGGATCGCGTCGAGCGCGGCTGGATCCTCGAGTCCCGAGAGATCTCCGGCGTCCTGGCCGAGGGTCACGGCCCGAATCGTGCGTCGCATCACCTTGTTGCTCCGGGTCTTGGGCAGCGCGGTGGTGAACCGCACTGCGGACGGCGTGAACGACTTGCCGAGTGCCGCGCCCACCATCGTGCGCAGGGTCGCCGCCAGATCATCGGTGCCCTCGACCTCCGGCGCGAGCACCACGTAACACAGGAGCGTCTCGCCCTTGAGTTCGTCCGGGACCCCGATCGCGGCCGCCTCCACCACGGCCGGATGCGCGACCAGCGCCGTCTCCACCTCGGCCGGTCCGAGTCGCTTCCCCGCGAGCTTGATGGTGTCGTCCGACCGACCGTGGAGGAACCACTGGCCCGCCGCATCGATCGAGGCCCAGTCGCCGTGCCACCACACCCCCGGCCAGCGTGACCAGTAGGTCTCGAGGTACCGCTCGGGTTCCTTCCACATGCCGCGCGTCATCGCAGGCCACGGTCGGCGGCACACCAACTCGCCCACCACCCCGCGCACCGGGTTGCACTCATCGTCCACCACGTCGACCGCGCACCCGAGCGCGGGGCCGCCGAGCGAGCACGGCGCGATCGGCTCGACCACGTGCGGTGCGAGAAAACACCCCACCTCGGTCCCGCCGCTCACGTTGATGATCGGACAGCGTCCCCCACCGACTTCGTCGAAGTACCACCACCACGGGCCTTCGTTCCACGGCTCGCCGGTGGAGCCGAGCACGCGCAACGAACTCAGGTCGTGCGCCCGTACCGGTTCGTCGCCCTTGGCCATCAGCGCGCGGATGAGGGTGGGCGAGACCCCGAGGATCGAGATGCGGTGGCGCTCGACCATGTCCCAGAGTCGGCCCGGCCCCGGGTGGTCGGGGGCGCCGTCGTAACAGAACATCGTGGCGCCCATCGCGAGCGTGCCGAAGATCTGCCACGGTCCCATGATCCAACCGAGGTCGGTGAGCCAGAAGAGCACGTCGTCCCGATCGCCGCCGGTGACGAGCGACCGGCAGTCGGCCTGGAACC
The DNA here is from genome assembly GCA_038209455.1 of Acidimicrobiia bacterium. Classification (GTDB taxonomy): domain Bacteria; phylum Actinomycetota; class Acidimicrobiia; order IMCC26256; family JAENVU01; genus JAENVU01. The sequence goes on along the minus strand of JBBQXR010000016.1, from coordinate 15,325 downwards.
CGACCTCTTCCGCGATCTTCACGACGAAGCCGCCGTGCACGTGGACCACGCCCTTGGGCTTGCCCGTCGTACCGCTCGTGTACGCGACGAAGAGCGGGTGCTCGGCGTCGAAGGCCGGGGTGGCCATGGGCCCGCTCGGCGCGAGCGCCATGCACTCGGCCAGCGTGAGGTCGCGACCGTCGACCATCGCCACGTCGAGTCCGAGTCGCGGCACCACGACGACGGTCTCCACCTCGGGAACGAGCCCGAGCGCGGTGTCCGCGGTCTCCTTCATCGGGACGACCTTGCCGCGCCTGGTAGTGCCATCGGCCGTGACCAACGCCTTGGCCTCACCCTCCTGGAGCCGAACCGCAACCGCGTCGGCGCCGTACCCGGAGAAGATGGGCAGGAAGATGGCGCCGAGCTTGGCCACGGCCATCACCGTTGCGACGGTCTCGGGCAGCATGGGTAGGAACACGCCGACCGCGTCGCCCTCCCCCACCCCGCGGGCCGCGAGACCCCCGGCGATCGCGTCGGTCATGACCCGCAGTTCGCCGTAGGTCACCGAACGCGGTATGCCGTCTTCGCCTTCCCACAGCACCGCTGGTACGTCGCGTCGCCGGGGGTCATCGGCCCAGCGGTCGACGCAGACGGCCGCGACGTTGAGGCGGCCGCCCGTGAACCAGGTCGCCCACTCGATCCCGCGCGATTCGTCGAGCACCGCGGTGTACGGCACCGAGAACGGAATGCCGACGAACTCGACGAATGCGTCCCAGAACCATTCGGGTTCGTCGATCGACCGTCGCCGTAACGCTTCGAAGTCGGTGAACCCGTGTGCGGTCATGAATCGCGCCACGTTGCTGTCCGTGAGGAGCTCAGGGGTCGGGGACCACGCGGCGCTACGTTCGGCTTCCACCGGCGCAGGATACCGGTGGGCCTCGCGTAGGGTGCTCCCCCTATATGGCCGACGCGACGCGCACCGAGAAACCCACCGAGAAACCCACCGAGAAACCGACCGGGTTACCGGCCGACCGGTTGGCCTGGCTCGACCTCGAGATGACCGGGCTCGACACCTCCCGCCACACGATCGTCGAGATCGCGCTGCTCATCACCGATGCCGATCTGAACGTGCTCGACGACGGCATCGACCTCGTGGTCCACGCCACGCCCGACGAACTGGCGCGCATGGACGAGTTCGTCGTCGGCATGCACACCAAGTCGGGGCTCCTCCCCCAGATCCAGGCCGCGACCCTGACCCTGCCCGAGGCCGGCGACCAGGTGCTCGCCTACCTGCGGGACCGGGTCGCCGAACACTCGGCGCCGTTGTGCGGCAACTCCATCGGCGTCGACCGGCGCTTCCTCGACCGGTACCTCCCGACGGTGGACCAGTACCTCCACTACCGGAGCATCGACGTCAGCTCGTTGAAGGAGCTCGCTCGGCGCTGGCATCCCGCAGTCCTCAAGGGACAGCCCGCGAAGCAGTCGACCCACCGTGCGCTCGACGACATCCGCGAGTCGATCGAAGAACTCCGTTACTACCGCGAGGCGTTCCTCAACCTGCCCGAGCCCGAGGGACCGTCAGACGCGTAGGTGGGTGACCACCGGGAGGTGGTCGCTAAGCCCGGCCCACCGTTCCCAGTCGGTGGGAACGAATGCGTCGATGACTTCGACCGAGTCGCGCACCAGCACGTAATCGAGCCGTTGGGTCGGCGGTGCGACGCGCGGCCCCGGCTGCCAGTTCGTGGCGGGCGACGCGGTCCCGGGGTGGAGGCCACGTTCGGCATCGGTCCATCCCGTCGCCGCCAACGCGCGCAGCTCCTCGGACTGCGGACCCGCATTGAGATCCCCCGCGATCACGACCGCGCCGTCGGCCCGCGCCGTGACGAGGTGGGCCTGACGGACCCGCTCGGCCGGCGGCACACCGGCGCCGAGATGGGTACAGACGAACCGCACTCGCCGCTCACCGAGCGCGACCGAGCACTCGACCATCACGCGGCGGCGCCAGTTCCAGAATGCCCACGGATGCGCCAGCACCGAGGCGCGCACCTCGGACACCGGCAACGTCGAGAGGATGCCGAGTCCCTCGGCCGGGACCTTCACCGGCCAGTGTTTGAACCGCCACCGGGCGTCCGCGGCGTCGAGCGCCACGCGCAGCGCACCGACCTGTTTGTGTTGGATCTCCTGGATCAGGATCAGGTGGGCGTCGAAAGCACGGAGCGCGTCCGCGACCGCCTCGACATCCAACCCATGACTGCCCTGCGCGTTCCAGGTGACGACCGTGAGCCCTGCCCGCTCATTCATGCCTGCTCCTTCGTTGGCCACAGACTATTGGGCGGCGGTGCCAGGCACCGCCCCGGTGCCTCGGGGTCCAGGAGTACGCTCCCGCCGCATGAGTGACGTGAGCGTGGAACGAGAGATCGCCGCACCACCGGAGAAGGTGTGGTCGCTCGTCAGCGACATCACGCGCATGGGCGAATGGTCTCCCGAAGCGCGCGGCGGCGAATGGATCAAGGGGGCGACCGGCCCCGCCGTCGGCGCCCGGTTCAAGGGACGCAACGCGCGCGGCAAGCGCTCGTGGTCGACCGATTGTCGCGTGGTCGAGTGCGACCCGGGGTCGCGCTTCGCGTTCGCCGTCAGCTCCGGACCGCTCTCGGTGGCGACGTGGACCTACGTGATCACCCCGACCGCCGGTGGCTGCCATGTGGTCGAGAGCTGGGACGACACACGCGGTGCCATCATCCGCACCGCCGGCCGACTGGTCACGGGCGTCGCCGATCGGTCGAGCCACAACCGTGACGGCATGACCAGCACACTCGAGGCACTTGCGGCTGCGGCCGAGTAACCGCCTCGGGGTCGCGGCCTCGGCGTACCGGCGTGGGCGTCAGAGCAACTCGCGCAACGCGCCGAGGAGCGCCGCCACCGAACGGGGCCGAGCCGTGTGGCCCATCAGCCCGATCCGCCACGCCACGCCGGCGAAGGTACCGAGCCCACCACCGACCTCGATGTCGTAGCCGTTGAGCAATCTGCGCCGCAGTGCCGCTTCGTCCACGCCCTCGGGAAGCCGCGCCGAGGTGAGTTGCGGCAGCCGGGCCCCCTCGGGCGCGATGAGCGAGAACCCGAGTTCGACCAGCGCAGACTGGAGCGACTCGCCGACGGCACGGTGGCGCGCCCAACCGTCGGGCAGGCCCTCGTCCAGCACTGCGCCGAGCCCGGCATGGAGCGCGACGATCATCCCGGTCGGGGCGGTGTGGTGGTACTTGCGTGCGGTGCCGACGTAGTCACCGATCAGTCCGAGATCGAGGTACCACGACTGCACCGGCGTCGAGCGCTTCGTGATCCGATCTACGGCCCGGGGTGAGAACGTCACGGGAGCGAGACCCGGCGGCACGCCGAGACACTTCTGCGTGCCCGAGTAACAGGCATCGATACCCCACCCGTCGACATCGAGCGGGATCCCCGCGAGCGAGGTGACCGCGTCGACGAGGAGCAGGGTGTCGGTCGATTGCAGGGCACCGAGTGGGGCGACGTCGTTCTCGACGCCGGTGGAGGTCTCCGCGTGAACGACGGCCAGCAGCCGCGCGTGCGGGTTGGCACTGTGCGCATCGAGGAGCCGTTGTGGGTCGATCACCTCGCCCCATTCGCTCTCGACCCGGACGACGGTCGCGCCGGCCCGGCGCGCCACCTCGCACATCCGCTCGCCGAACACACCGTTCACGCCGACGATCGCGGTATCGCCCGGCTCGACCAGGTTGACGAAGCACGCCTCCATCCCCGCCGACCCGGTTCCGGAGATGGGGAGGGTCAGCGCGTTCTCGGTGCCGAAGACGCGCCGGAGCCGATCACAGGTCTCGTCGAGGATGCGCAGGAACTCGGGATCGAGATGACCGAGCAACGGGCGGCCGAACGCAGCGACCACTTCGGGGTAGGGGTTCGAGGGCCCGGGCCCCATCAACAGCCGGTCGGGAATCGTCATCGGCGCATCGTAACGACAGGCGCAACGGTCACCCGAGGCGACCGATGCCACTCCCGAGCGGAGCCCGCGGAGCGAGCCGCGAGGAAGCGAACCCACGTCGGGCATGACGATCAGGAGTGCGAGCGGACGAGCAATTTGGCGTCAGGCGGCGCGGGTGACGCACCAGAACTCGCGCTCGAGGTGCGCGACCGGCTCGTCGACCCCCGCCACCAGCGCCCGTGCGAGGAGTGCAGCCTCACGCGCGACTCGGGTCACCACCGTTTCGGAAACGGTGTCGTCCGCTGCCGCGACCGCGCGGCGGACGGCGGTGATCGCTTGGTGGGCGGCGTTCGCCGCAACGCGGGATCGGCCGTGGGACCGCAACGCTTCGTCGATACGCATGAGGTCCTCCCACGCGGCGACCTCGTCGGCTGCCGTCTGATGCGAGGCTTCGATTTCTCGCGCCAACGCGGTGATGTCCTCGGCGTCGAGCCGGTTCAGCCGGTCCATGAACGATTCGAGTTCCACCCCTGATCAAACGGCCGACCAGCCCGCGGAGTTGAGGGAATTTTTCCGGCATCCCACGCGAACCGGGCAATCACCGTCTTCGTTCTGGCACGTGGAACGCGCTGTTTTCGACGCGTTCCCGGTGCCGGAATCGGGGGGGGAAGGGGTTACGCGCCGGCGAGGAGGCGCGCCAGCCCGTCGAGGATGTCGGCCTCACTCACGAGCATTTCGGCGAACCCCAACGTGCGCATGATCGACACGAGGATGATTGCACCACCGACGATGACGTCGACGCGTCCCGGTTCCAACCCCGGGTTGTGGCGCCGGTCGGCGATGGCCTCGGTCGCGAGCGTTCGGAACCCGTCCTCGGCGGCGGCGTGCGTCAACCGGAAGTGATGGACCCGGTCGCGGTCGTACTCGGCGAGACCCTGCTCGATCATCGCCATCGTCGACACCGTGCCCGCGAGGCCGATCAAGGTGGTGGCCGTCCGCACGCCCGGCACCTCCCGCACGACGTCGGCGAGGTGTTCACGCACGACGTGGACCGCCTGGCTCAGTTCTTCGGCGGTCGGCGGGTCGGAGTGGAGCCAGGCCTCGGTCAGCCGGACGCAGCCGACGTCGACCGAGATGAGGCCCTCCGGTTCGGTGGTGCCGACGACGAACTCGGTCGAGCCTCCACCGATGTCGACGACGAGATAGGGACCGGGCGCGATCTCGGCGACCCCGGTCGTCGCACCGAGGAACGACGCCCGTGCTTCCTCCGCGCCGGAGAGCAACTCCGGCATGACGCCGAGCACCTCGGACGCCGGTCCGAAGAACGCATCCCGATTGGTCGCGTCGCGCGCAGCCGAAGTCGCGGTCGCCCGGATGGCACTGACGCCGCCGACGGCGTCGATCACCGATCGGTACTCCCGCAGGGCGGCCACCGTCCGCTCGATCGCATCCGGATGCAGGCTGCGGGTCTCATCGACGCCCTGGCCGAGACGCGTGATCGTCATCCGCCGCTCGATCGTGACGAGGTCCCCGTGAGGATCGTCGACGTCCGCGATGAGCAGGCGGGTCGAGTTGGTGCCGATGTCGATGGCGGCGACTCTCACGGGCGAACGACCTCGACGGCCGTGAGTTGCTGCTCGACCCACTCCCCGACCGGATCGTCCCCGCCGGCCAACCGGTAGGCGAGGTGGGCGTGGAGACACTTCACGCCGGTGCGGGTCCCGCCGACACCACCGTGGGGTCGCGGTCCTTCGTAGGTGGTCGCAATGGTGGCATCGCGCTCGGCCGCGTAGCGCCGGTGCGTCAACTCGAGCGCGTGCGGGTCGACCGCGGCTTGCGCGTTGCGCACTCCGCCGGCGGCCTCGAGGCGCGACACGGCCAGATTGAGCGCCGGGTCGACGAGCCAGTAGCGGGTCGGCAGCGGGGTGCCGTCGGCGAGGAACGCCTCGTTGCGGATCACGATCGGGTCACCATCCGGCTGCCGAACGACGATCTCGAAGCGGGCCTGCGGTTCACGACCCAGCAGCGTGCGGACCCGCTCATCGTCGGCAGTGGAATCCGCAGCAGTCACGAGCGAGAGCGTAGCGACGGGCTCCGACGAGGGTCGCTCCCAACGCGGCGCGCGCTACGGCGCGAGCGGCAGGGTCGTCGTGGTCGTGGTGGGACCTCCGGGCACAGCCACGTAGGCCTGCTCGCCCGGGTGCACCATCCCGTACTTCTCGCGTGCGATGCGCTCGACCTCGGCATCCGACTGGAGTCGGTGCGCGGCGAGATCGAGTCGCTGACGTTCGCGGCGCAGGATCTGAAGCCGCTGTTCGGCCTGACCGAGCGACGCGCGCTGGTCGAGCCACGCGCTGACCGGGAACACGACGACGAACAACAACCCGATCACCACGACGAGGGTCACGCTGGCGCGCAGCGCGAACGCGCGACGGCGTCGGACCTGATCCGTGGAGTACCGCGGGCTCTCGGTCGTTTCGTCGCTCACGATCGGGAACCCGCCCCCTTCGCGAGCGCCCGGCCACCGAGGTAGGCGGCCGCTTCACCGAGGCCGGCTTCGATCCGCAGCAGCTGGTTGTACTTGGCGACCCGGTCGCTCCGCGCCGGGGCACCGGTCTTGATCTGCCCGCAGTTGGTGGCGACCGCGAGATCGGCGATGGTCACGTCCTCGGTCTCACCCGATCGGTGCGACATCATCGCGGTGTACGCGTGCCGACCGGCCAGGTCCATGGTGTCGAGGGTCTCGCTCAGCGTCCCGATCTGGTTCACCTTCACGAGGATCGAGTTCGCGACGCCGAGGTCGATGCCGTGTTGCAGACGCGTCGGGTTGGTGACGAACAGGTCGTCGCCGACGAGTTGCACCCGATCACCGACGGTCTCGGTGAGCGCGGCCCACCCGTCCCAGTCGTCCTCGGCCATGCCGTCCTCGATGGACACGATCGGGTACCGATCGCAGAGGTCGGCGAGATACGCGGCGAACTCCGCTGAAGAGAACTTCCGGCCTTCACCCACGAGGTCGTAGACACCGTCGACGAAGAACTCGGTCGCGGCCGCATCGAGGGCGATCGCGATCTCGGTGCCGGGTTCGTAGCCCGCCGTCGAGATCGCCTCGAGCAGCAACTTCACGGCCTCCTCGTTCGAGGGGAGGTTGGGGGCGAAGCCGCCTTCGTCGCCGAGCGCGGTCGACAGGCCGCGCTTCTGCAGCAGCCCCTTCAACACGTGGTACGTCTCGGTGCCCATCCGCAAGGCTTCCGAGAAGCTGGCGGCGCCGACCGGGGCGAGCATGTACTCCTGGAGGTCGACGTTGCTGTCGGCGTGCGCGCCACCGTTGAGCACGTTCATGCACGGCATCGGCAGCACGTGGGCGTTGGTGCCACCCACGTAGCGGTAGAGGGGCAGATCGGATTCGTCGGCGCCGGCCTTGGCCACCGCGAGCGACATCCCGAGAAGTGCGTTGGCACCCAGCCGGCCCTTGCCGTCGGTGCCGTCGAGTTCGATCAGGATGCGATCGACATCCCGCTGGTCGAGGGCCTCGATGCCGAGCATCGCGTCGGCGATCTCACCTTCGACGTGGGCGACGGCGGTGCGGACACCCTTGCCGCCGTAACGGTCACCGCCGTCACGGAGTTCGACCGCCTCGTGGGCACCGGTACTCGCCCCGCTCGGTACGGCGGCCCGACCTCGAGCCCCGGAGAGCAACTCGACTTCGACCTCGACCGTCGGATTGCCGCGCGAATCCAGGATCTCGCGGGCACTGACGTCAACGATGCTGCTCACGGTCCCCCAAGGCGTTCGATCACACGTGACGTGTGATGCCGGTGTTGCGATCGTAGCCCTCTGGTGGGCGCGAATCGGGCCAAACCCGAGTGTGCCACCGCTCGTTCGTGCTCAGGCCGACCAGGACAACCGCTCGCCGCGACCTTCGAGCATCACCGAACCCGGCATCACACGCAGACGGTACGGATCCAGGCGCAACGCCGCGAACGCAGGGCTCAGCGGGCCGTCGGCCCACGGCGGGATGATCGCCGGGTCGTACCCGACCGGGGCCGGCAGCGCGGCGAAGGTCTCCCACACGCGACGGCGGGTTGCGTCGTCGTACACGAGCACCGCATCGCATTCGGCCGAGCACGTGTCGTGCGACGGCGTCCAGTAGGTGAGCGACACCGTCGGGGTGAGGTCCAGGGCCGCGACCTTCAACGGCGTCGGCCCAGTTGCGATCCAGCCCACCAACCGGTCGCCGTCCCACTCCCAGAACGGGTGGAGGATGCGCGTGCGCGGCCGCCCGTCCGGATCGACCGTGGCCACGGTGCACCACACGACCTGGTGCGCCATCGCGACGAACGCCTCGCCCGTCGATCGGTAGTCGCTCACGTCAGCTCCGCTTGGGTGATTCGACCACTTCGGCGGCTTGGAACGTCATCTGAACGTCACCGATGCAGCCGCTCATGAGCGCGCGCTTTGGGAGCCCGAGGCTCCGGAGTTCCTCCGCGATCTCACCGGTACCGAGTTCCACCCTCGCCCCGCCCGGCCGCATGCGTGAGCCCTGCCCGCGCAGCTCCCAGCGGGTGCGCCGCAACACACCGTCGGCGAACGAGAAGGCGTCGAGCGCGGTCGAGCGCATCGGTGCGGGCACGCCCCGCCGCAGCGTCATCGACACCGCCATCCGGCCGTCGACCGTGAGCAGAGCGCGGTCGGCCCGGAGTTCCTCGTTGATCTCGATCGGGGTGACGAACTTCGGGAATCCCCAGATCTCACGGCCCGCGGCACAGGTGAACTCCTGGTTCACCGGGAGCCGGTGGATGTACGCGCCCTTGCCCTTGCCTCCGGTGGGATCCCCGACGAGGAACGCCACCGCAAACTCGTTGTACGGGTCGAGGTCACCGTCGATGTAGCGGATGAAGGCGAGCGAGAGCATCGTCCGACCACCGGGCATCGCGGCGGGCACGAGCCCCGCCGGGGCTGTGATCGCTGCCGCCGTCTTGCTCGGAACCGCGAACGACGCGAACCACGAACGGGCCGACCGGATCTCGACGGGGATGGCGACCACACGGCCCAGGACCGTGACGGTACTCACGACGACTCCTCTGCTTCGATCCACAGTTCGCGGGCGCGAACTGCAGTGGCCGACGTCAGCTCCACGCGCTCGTCCGCCGCCCGTTGCTCCATCCTGACAAACCGATCACGGAAGCGCGCGGCCCAACCGCGCAGCGAACTCTCTGCGTCGACGCCCTGCGCCCGGGCCACGACCACCGCGCCGGCGAGCAGGTCGCCCAACGCCATCTCGGACGCGCCGGCCCCGGGCGCCGCCCGCAACCGAACCAGCGCATCGGACATCATCGCGAACCCGTCCCTCTCGACATCGGGGTCGAGGCCGACGCTCGCGGCCTTGCGGTACAGCTTGTGGGCGTAGAGCAGCGACGGCAGACCCGGGCTGATGCCGTCGACGAGCGACGTGCTGGAACGCTCGACTTTCTTGATCTGCTCCCAGTTCGCGAGCACCGCATTCGCGTCGTCAGCCTGCACATCGCCGAAGACGTGGGGATGGCGCCGTACCAGCTTGTCGTGGACCGCGTTCGCAACGTCACCGAGATCGAAGGCACCCGCCTCGGCCGCGAGGATCGAGTGGAACACCACCTGGAACAGCAGGTCGCCCAACTCGTCCTCGACGCGGGCGTACGCGTCGAAGTCGACCTCGCCCGCCGGGGCCGCGTCGGGCAGGAGCTCGAGCACCTCGACGGTCTCGTACGCCTCTTCGAGCAGGTAGCGCGTGAGCGAGTGGTGCGACTGCTCGGCGTCCCACGGGCAGCCACCGGGCCCGCGCAGGCGCTGGGCGAGTGCCACCAGCCGGGCGACGTCGCCCGCCACGGTGTGCTCACCGGCGTCGACGAAGACCGACGTGAGGTGATCCGGCACCACTCCGCGGTCGAGCTCCGCGAGCGCCACGGTGGTGACCGCTTCGTCGGGCAGACCCAGACGTTGGAGCACGACGACCGGAGTATCGGCCGGCAGGGAGTCGAGCAGCGCGAGCTTCAACTCGGAGAGCACGAGCGGATTGATGCAATGTCCGATGAGCATCGGACCGGTGCGACCGGCCGCGCTCGGCACGAAGTCCTGCGCGTCGAGCACGTGCACCCCGGCCATCGGATCACGCCCGAGGCGGGTCCACGCCAGGTCGACGAACGACAGGCCGGGTACCACCGTGACCGTGAGATCACCGCCGATCTCACGCAGCAGGGGGACGGTGCGCTCGGCCACGCCCGGATTCCCGGGGACCGCGTAGACGATCTCTCCGTGTTCCTCGGCGGCGGCGACGAGCGCGGCCACGATCGTCGGGTAGAGCGTGTCGAAGTCGGGCGCCGTCTCGTACGCGGCGTCGAAGGACTCGAACGCGAACCCCTCGGCCTCGAGTTCGGCGACCGCAGGATGGCGCCGGGTCCGGGCGAACCGCACCGGTACCCGCTCGATCTCCGACCGCGCGGCCGGCACCAGGAGATCGACGCCCGCCGGACCGAGCCCGACGATCACCACGCGCGCCGGACTCACGGCGTGGTCGACGTACTCGTCCCCGTGGTCGCAGGCGCCGAAGTCGGCGTGGTCGACTGACCGGCCGCCGGGACGGTGGTGGCGCTACTCGAGGGCGACGATGTCGTCGGCCGGCTCTTGGTCTGCTTCGGCGTCGGCGGATCGATGGTGAACGCGCCACCCTGGCGCCGGATCTTGCCGAACCGGGCGTTGACGTAGAGGTTGGCGCCCTTCAGGTACTTCGTGAGCAGCGGCGCGAGCGGGTCGGCCGGCTGGGCGGTCGCGGCGACCAGCGGGGCCGCATTCGCTTCCGTCAGGTCGAGGACCTCGATCACGTGGTAGCCGAACTGCGACTTCACCGGCTTCGAGAGCGTGCCCACCGGCGTGGCCTCGGCGCCGGCGCGGAAGTCGGCGTCGAACTGCGACCACTGCGACGAGCCGATGCAGGTGAGCAGTCCACCCTGCGCGGCGGCAGCCGTGTCCTTCGAGACCTGCTTCGAGACGTCGGCGAAGCTCGTGCCCTTCTTCACCTGGTCGATGACCTGCTGGGCCTGCTCCGGCGTCGCCACGAGGATGTGGCCGACCAACTTCTTGCTCGCGCAGTCGGCCTGGAGGGTCTGGTACGCCTGGGCGAGCGCGGGTGCATTCGAGATCGGCTTGAGCGACGACCGCAATGCCGATTGGAGCGCCGATGCGTCGGCGATCTCCCGCTGGAGCCACTTCGGGAGTTGGGCGAAAGCCGGGCCACTGTTCTGGCTCTGTGCGAGCGCCTGGGTGGCTGCCGCCTTCTCTTGCGCGGTGGCGGTGACGTGGCGCTGCTTGGCGACCTGCTCGACCGCCGAGTTCTGCATCAGCGACACCAACCACTGAGCCGCGAACGGCGTGGGTACCGGGCCCGTCTTGGTGAGTTTCACACCCTGCTGCGAGAGCGCACTGGTGAAGGCGGCCGACTGCGCGAACCCGTGGATGTCACGGGTGACGGTGTCGATCGAGATGTCGTGGCCGTTGACGCTGGCGGCGACGCCGGGTTGGGACGAGCACGCCGAGAGAACGAGGAGCGCGCCGAGCATGAGGGAAGACAGGGTCCGTTTCATCGAATCGGGGAGCCTATCGGCGCGTCGCCGCCGGGTCCCGACGGGGTCGGGACGTCCTCAGGTTCCGGCTGGGGCCGCACCAGTAGCCGGAACGAGGTCCTGGAGCAGCTCCACCAGGGTGTCGGCGACCTGCTCCGGCGGGACCGAGATCGGCACCGCGATCTCACCGTCGTCCTTGATGACCGACTTCGGGTGGAGTCGCTTGAGGCGGACCTTGCGGCTCTCGAGCAGTTCGAGGCCGTCGATCCGCGCCACGCCCTTCTGCACCGAGACGCTCGTCGCGCGCACCCGCACGCACTCGGCGCGCAGCCGGGCCGCACCGAGCAGGGCCTGGGCCGGTGCCGGAATCGGGCCGTAGCGGTCGAGCCATTCGTTCCGGATATCGACGACGTCGGCCGGGTCGACCACCGCCGCCAACCGCCGGTAGGCCTCCATGCGGACGTCGTCCCGGCTGACGTACTCGCGTGGCAGGTGCGCGTCGAGTGGGAGGTCGAGCACCACCTCGAACGGTTCGACCGGCTTCTCGCCCTTCAACTCCCCGACCGCCTCGGTCACGAGTTCGCAAGACAGGTCGAACCCGACTGCCGCGATGTGGCCGCTCTGTGAGCCCCCGAGCAGGTTGCCCGCGCCGCGAATCTCGAGATCGCGCATGGCGAGCTTGAACCCGGAACCGAGATCGGTGAACTCGCCGATCGCCTTCAACCGTTCGTAGGCCTCCTCACTCAGCGCGCGGTCCGCCGGGTGCAACAGGTACGCGTACGCGCGTTGGCCCCGCCGACCGACGCGGCCGCGGAGCTGGTAGAGCTGCGCAAGGCCGAGGAGATCGGCGCGGTCCACCACCATCGTGTTGACGGTCGGCATGTCGAGACCGCTCTCGATGATCGTGGTGCAGACGAGCACGTCGTACTCACGGTCGGCGAAGTCGAGGACCACCCGTTCGAGCTGACCCTCGTCCATCTGCCCGTGCGCGATCGCGATGCGCGCCTCGGGGACGCGTTGGTGCACCGGATCGGCGACGTGCTCGATGTCCTGCACGCGGTTGTGGACGTAGAAGACCTGACCCTCACGCAGGAGTTCGCGGCGGATCGCCTCGGAGACGGCACGGTCGTCGTACTCCCCCACGTAGGTGAGGATCGGCTGACGCGCTTCGGGCGGAGTCTGCACCAAGGACAGGTCGCGGATTCCGGTGAGGCTCATCTCGAGGGTGCGCGGGATCGGAGTTGCGGTCAGCGTCAACACGTCGACGTGGGCGCGCAACCGCTTGATCTTCTCCTTGTGTTGGACCCCGAATCGCTGTTCCTCGTCGATGACCAGGAGCCCGAGGTTCTTGAACTCGATGTCGTCCGAGAGCAGGCGGTGCGTGCCGACCACGACGTCGACCTCACCCGCTTTCACACCACGGACGACCGCGTTCTGCTCGGCGGTGGTGAGGAACCGCGACAACACCTCGACCCGCACCGGGTAACCGGCGAACCGTTCGCGGAACGTCTGGCCGTGCTGGTTCACGAGAAGGGTGGTCGGGCCGAGGATCGCCACCTGCTTGCCGTCCTGGACCGCCTTGAAGGTGGCTCGCAGCGCGACCTCGGTCTTGCCGTAGCCGACGTCGCCGCAGATGAGACGGTCCATCGGAACCGGGCGTTCCATGTCGGCCTTGGTCTCGACGATCGCCTTCGCCTGATCGGGCGTCTCCTCGTAGGGGAATGCCTCCTCGATCGCGGTCAGCTGATCGGGCGTCTCCTCATACGGGAACGCATCCTCCAGCTCGCGCTGCCACGGGGTGTCCGGCGCGAAGGCGAACCCCGGCGTGGCGAGACGCTTCCGGTAGAGGATCACCAACTCGGCGGCGATCTCGCGCACCGCGGTGCGCACCTTGGCCCGGGTCTTCGACCAGTCGGTGCCACCCATCCGGGACAGCGACGGTGAGTCGCCGCCCGTGTAGCGCCGGACCGTTCCCACCTGGTCGGTCGGCACGTAGAGCTTGTCGCCACCGCGGTACGCGATGAGCAGGTAATCGCGCTCCGCACCGCCGATGGCGCGCGTGACCATGCCTTCGTAGCGACCGACACCATGCACCTGGTGGACGACGAAGTCGCTCGGCTTGAGGTCGTCGTAGTAGTCGACGGCCTTGCGCGCGCCGCGTGCCGTCCGGTGCACGCGCCGACGACCGGTGAGGTCGGCTTCGGCCACCAACGCGAGATGGGCACCCCCGACGATCACGCCTCGCTCGAGTGGTGCGACGAGCACGGTGACCGCGCCCGGTCGGATCGGCGCGTCGACCATCGCGTCGATGCCTTCGCCGTTGAGGACATCGGCGAGGCGACGGGCCGAACCTTCGCCCTCGGCCGCGAGGACCACGCGGTGCTCATTGCGGAGCAGTGCCCGGATGCGGTCGGCGAGCGCTTCCACATCGCCCACGACCGGGTCGAAGGCCGACGCGCCGAGCTGGAGAGTATCGGGCGAGTCGGGGGTGCCGAGCACGGAGGTGGTGGCCACCTTGGTCCGGGCGAGAAGACGGTCGAACGGCAACGACAGGCGGGGAAACTCGTCGTCCGCCGCGCCCCACGTGCCGGCGAGCACCTCCGCGAGCGACGCCTCCTCGTCGAGGAGATCCTGGGCCCGGTCGCGCATCCGGCGCGGCTCCACCAACAGGACTCGTGCGCCCGTGGGCAGGAGATCGGGCAGCAGATGCTCGTCGCCGGTGAGCCACGGCAACCACGACTCCATGCCGTCGAACACCTGGCCCTCCGCGAGCCGGTCCCACTGTTCGCGGCCCCACGGCGAGTCGGCGAGCAACGCCTGCGCGCGGGTGCGGACCTCCTCGGTCGGCAACAACTCGCGGCACGGGAAGATCGTGACCTCGTCGATGACGTGGGTGCTGCGCTGGTCGGTGACCGCGAAGTGGGAGATGCGCTCGACCTCGTCGCCCCACTGGTCGATGCGGACCGGGTGCTCGGCCGTCGCGGGGAAGACGTCGACGATCGAGCCGCGCACGGCGACCTCGCCGCGTCCCTCCACCTGGTACTCGCGGCGGTACCCCATGCCGACGAGCGTGGCGACCAGTTCGTCCCGCTCGACGGTGGCGCCGGCTCGGAGCCGGACCGGTTCGATGTCTTCCACGTGCGGGCCGAGTCGCTGCACGAGAGCACGCACCGGCGCGACGACGACCGCGGGCGCGGCGTCGCCGCCCTCGCGCAGCCGCCACATGACCCGCAGCCGCCGACCCATCGTCTCGAGCGCGGGTGAGACCCGCTCGAAGGGCAGGGTCTCCCACGCGGGGAAGAGTTCGACCTGGTCGGCGCCGAGCATCGGGACGAGGTCACCGGCGATCCGTTCCGCCTCGGCGACCGTCGGGACGGCGACGAGCACCGGGCGGACCCCGGCCAGCCGTTGGACCGCGGCGGCGAAGATCGGTCGGGCGGCCTCGGCGACCGCGACCACGTCGGCCCGCCCGGACGCGACCGCCACAACGGCTTCGTCCTCCGCGAGGAGGCGCGGCAGCGCACCGAGCGCAGGATCGGACATCACGACACTTTGGCCGACCCGGGGACCCCGCGGCGAACGGGGTCGGCGGTCAGGCGGGAGGAGGGCTGGCGGTGCTCGGCTCGGCGGCGAGCCGGTCGAGCATCGCACTGGTGCTGTGACCCTCGGTCAGCGGCGCGCGCAGCACCCGGCCACCCCAGGAGCGCACTTCGTCCGCGCCGACGATCTCCTCCGCCGCGTAGTCCTCGCCCTTGACGAGGACGTCGGGCCGGATCGCTTCGATGACGGCGAGGGGGGT
>JBBQXR010000015.1:0-19680 GCA_038209455.1 Acidimicrobiia bacterium | reverse complement strand
CGGATTCCGTCCCACGTTTCGGTGAACCCTTCCTCGTAGGTGTTGGCGTTCTGGATGACCTGCCACTGCAGCCAGTCGGGGTGCTTGGCGATGATCCGGTTGCCGATGGGGCCTCCGTAGTCCTGCATGTAGATGCCCATCGGGCCGGTGAAGTCGATGGTGGCGAGCAACTCGTCGACGATCTCGGCGAGGTGGTCGAACGTGTAGGCCCAGATCGCCGGGTCGGGCATGTCGGTGTTACCGAATCCCGGGTAGTCGGGTGACACGACGTGGAACCGCTCGGCGAGCGCGGGCATGAGGTTGCGGAACTGGTGGGACGATGACGGGAATCCTCCGAGGAGGAGGAGCTTGGGGTTCGAGGGGTCGCCGGCCTCGCGGTAGAAGACCTCGAGTCCTTGGACGTGTGCAGTGTGGAAGCTGGTCATGTGCTTCTCCAGTCGTCTGCGATCGCTTCAGATCGCATTGATGTGACGCGAGGAGAGCATCCGGTCGCGGGCAGGTCTTACCTTCGAGGCGCAAGTTGTTCATCGGGCCATCGAACTGGGAGGCGCGGGTAAGAACTCCGTTCCGTTCGCTGCGAACGAAGTATGAAGATAGGTGAGCTCTGGCGGTACCCGGTCAAGTCGATGCGCGGCGAGCAACTCACGGCGGCCGAGGTCGCGCTCGATGGCATCGTCGGTGATCGTCTCGTCCATGTGGAGAACGGGCGCGGCGTGGTCACTGCGCGGACCCACCCCCGGCTGCTCGGTTTCGCCGCGACCTTGGCCAATGGCGGTGACCCCCTCGTCGATGGTGTGCCGTGGCGTGAGCCGCTCGTCGGTCAGCGCTTGAGCGAGCGAGCGGGGGACGACCTGCGCCTGGTTCGGGGTGATGGGACCGTCAGGTTCGACATCTTGCCGCTTTTGGTCGCGACCGATGGGGCGATCGCCGCATTCGGGCGCGACCGCCGGCGATTGCGACCGAATGTGGTCATCGCCGACGTCGATGGTCTGGCCGAGCGCACTTGGGAGGGACTCGGCATGATGATCGGACCGGTCGCCATCCACCTGCACTCGCTGCGGCGGCGGTGCGTGATGACCACCTACGACCCGGACACCCAGGCGCAGGACGGCGACGTGTTGCGCGACATCCATCGACGGTTCGGCGGTGTCCTTGCACTCAATGCCGCGGTACTCCGACCTGGTGTCGTGCGCGTCGGTGATCCGGTCCGGCTGCTTGCTCAGGACGAGACCCGCGAGATCGTGGCCGCGGGGTCCTAACCGGCGTCGATGACGAGCTCGTAATAGTTCGTCGTCCCCGCAGTGGCTCCGAGCGCGTGCAAAGGCCCGGCGGACTCGGGAGTGACGTTGGAGTGAGCACCGGCGGAGCTGTCCCAGTACGAGACATCGAGCGCTTTGCCGTTCGGACGGTCCATCAACAGACGAAAGCCGCGATGGCTCTCGCCGTCGTATCGGGCGACCGCGGTGTCACGGATTTGTTGGATCACTGCATCGGCCAGGTCCGGCTCGAACGAGAACTCCTGGATGCGTACCCACATCGTCGCGTTCCGACCGTCTACTGGTCCGGGGTCTTTGATGGGCCGGCGTCGCCAAAATATTTTGCCGCGTCGAGAAGTGCTGAATGGTCGTCCCGGCACGCGGGGCAGCTGCGCAGATGGGCGGCGAGGCCGGGCAGCCCTCGTTCGGGATCGCCGCCGCTGAGCTCGGACTCGACGTACTCGTGCAGCACTTCGAATCCCGCCGAACAACCCGCGTCGATCGTCTCTGCGGTGAGGAGTTCGTCGATGTCGGGTTCAGTGCTCATGACGCTCGAATCGGTGCTGGTCTCGGGTGACCCGCGGTCTCGAGGCGGGCGCGAAGTTTACGTCGCGCGTCGAAGAGGGTCTTGTAGACCGCGTTGCGGTTGGAACCCAGTTCGCGTGCGAACGCATCCATCGGTACCTGGTTCAGCGCGATGGCGACGAACACGCGCCGTTGCAGCTCCGTGAGGTCCTCGTCGATCGCGGCGCGCAGTATCTCGAGCAGCTCTCGTTGCTCGGTGTGCGCTTCTGGCGACACGGTGTGGAGGTCGGGGATCCGCTCCCACGCCTCGGGTTCCAGCGCCGCCGGCCGTCGTTGCCAGCAGTGGCGACCGACCTTGGTCGACACCTCGAAGACCACGAACCGATACGCCCACGTGGTGAAGCGGCTCTCACCACGGAAGTCGCCGACCTTGGACTTGATGGCCATGAGCGCGTCGTCACCGGCTTGATTGACGATGTCATCCAGTTCTGGGCCACTGACCTGGATCGAGCCGGCCCGGCGCATCAGTTCGTGGCGAGCGACGCGAAGGAGCAGTGCATGGAGGTCCGCGAGACAACGATCGTGCTCGGCGCCGGACGCCTGCAGGCCCGTGACCCAGGCCTGCGAGGCTTCGTCGAGCCCCGCATTCTCCGCCTGCACCACGTCATCGACCACGGTGGCGGACTCTAGGGGTGGAGGCGGGGCGGTGCGCCCGGCGAACGGTCGATGCCACTGGCGTAAGAACCCGGTCTCGGTTGATGCTCTCATGAGGTCATGTCAGGTCGGCGAGCCGAAGGGGTCACGGGTGAGACCCGCCAACCACGTCGATTCGCTTCGACCCCGAACTCCGGAGAGGACATTCCATGAGCGACTACCCACAGATGATCGCCGAGGTCGACCGGGTCGAGCCGGTGCCGCGCCGCATCCGCGCGATGTTGGCCGGCGAGGTGATCCTCGACACCACCCGGGCGTTGTACGTGTGGGAGTGGCCGAACTACCCGCAGTACTACATCCCGATCGCCGACGTGACTGCGGACCATCTCGTCGACGAGCACCACACGCAGAAGCTGAAGCGCGGATCGGCGCAGCGGTACGGACTCCGGGTCGGAGACGTCTCCCGGCCCAAGGCGCTGCGGGTCTACACGGAGTCGACGGTGAAAGGGCTCAACGGCATGGGCCGCTTCGAATGGACGGCGGTGGACAGTTGGTTCGAAGAAGACGAGGAGGTGTTCGTCCACCCGCGGAACCCGTACACCCGGGTGGACGCACTGCGCTCGACCCGCCACGTGCGGATCGAACTCGATGGAGTGGTGCTCGCGGAGTCGCCCGCGCCGGTGATGGCTTTCGAGACCGGTCTTCCGACCCGGTATTACTTCAACCGGACCGAGGTGGACTCCGATCACCTGGTCGCGACGGACACCGTCACGTCGTGTCCCTACAAGGGCACGACGAGCGCCTATTGGTCCGTGCAGGTCGGTGACGCGGTGTACCCGGACCTCGCGTGGGCGTACGACTTTCCGACGCGCCAACTCATACCGATTGCCGGATTGGTTTCCTTCTACAACGAGCAGGTCGACGTGATCGTCGACGGCGAGCGTTTGGCCCGACCCACGACGCACTTCTTCAGGTGAGCGGCCGACATTGCTCGCGCAGGTTTACGACTTCGCGGTAAGACCCGGACTTCCAATGTCACCAACAGTCCGAGCGGCGTTCGTCCGCTCGACGGGAGGTTGCGTCTTGCGCTTCCCGGTGGCCAAGAGAGGATCGCGATTCGGATGACGACAACCCAGCAGGATTCAAACGGTGCGACGAGGGTCGCGTACCTGCTCGGCGCACCTTTGGCCGAGCACGTGGTGCGACAGTGGCCGCAGATGCGTGAAGTCGTGCGCACGCGGCAGTTGATCGCGGAGGTGGAAGGCAACTTCCCCGAACTCACCCTCGAAGTCGGACGGCGACTGCGGCTCGGAGACGTGATCGTCGTCGAATGGACCTGCAACTACGGCGACGGGCGCCTCTACCGCAATGTCACCATCGGGGAGTTGCACGACGGCGAGGTCGTGCGCGTCACCGACTACTGGGGCGAACCGACCGAGACTCCCGAGTGGCGGCGCTCGATGACTGCGCCACTCGACATGCCGGGCGACGGCACCTGGCCCGACAACGAGCATCTCGGGCACTACTAGCCGCGCTGCTGTCTCGAGACACCAGTCGCCAGAGAAGTATCGCCTCGATCAGGGATCGATCATTCCGGGAATCGGTCGCGCCTCAGGAGGTGAAGTTGCTCGATGAGTTCGGCTTGAGAGCCCACGCCGGCCTTGTGAAAGATCGACGACAAGTGGTTCCGCGCCGTGCTCGGGCTCAGGAACAGACATCGTGCGATGGACGCGACCCGGTATCCGTCGAGGAGCGCCTGCGCGACTTCGCGTTCGCGCGTCGACAGCTCTGGGTAGGTGCGTGCGAGCAGCCGATCCCAATCAGCCCGGACCTCGCCGGCCCGTTGTCCGGGTTCGATGTCCGCGCCGCGATGCTCGCCCTTGGCGTTATCGAGCCTGGAGAACGCGTCGATTTCCCGAGTGGAGGAGTGGAGCGCCAGCCAAGCGGCTGGCGCCCCGTAGGACAAGCCGGTGATCTCGGCATCGATCAAGGTCCAGCCGTCATGCGCTGCGCGCGTCATGAGGGAGAGCGAGGCCAGCTCGAGGCGGCCGGACTGAACTTCTCGACCGAGATGGATCAAGGCGGGAATGTCGCGGGGATGAATGAGCGGGAGCACCGATTCACCAACTTCCCACGCGGTCGACCGCGGTTGTACCGGCGAGGGAACGAGGCGAAGGTTCCACTGCTCGTCGACGACGCACGCGAGCACCGAGTGGGTGCTCCGGGTGGTGTCGTCCACCTCCCAACTGGCCGCCCGGTGATGTATCGGGACCAACGAACCTGGCGGGTAGACGCAGGACATGAAGTAGATCGGTGGGCCACCGAGCGATCCGAGTCCGCAGGCCAGGAATCGGTTGACCGACGCGCCTTCCGTTGCGGACGGGGGACTCACGTACGCGCCGAGCCGACCGTCCCGTACCGCGTGAATGCAGTGCAGGTCGTCGCCGTCAACGGCGTGTTCGAACCGGTTGGGGCCCTCGCCCACCGGTTGCCGGCACTCCGCCCCGGCGAGGCGTTCGTACGCCCCGTTGGCCGCGACGGGCCGGCAGGTACGCGTGTGGAAGAGCGCGACTCCGATCTCGGAGTCGGCGAGTGACCCAGAGTTGATCTCCCGCACCAGCCACGCCGTGGTGGTCGTGTGCGGCGCGTGCAACTGGCCGGCGCCGGCTCCGTCGCCGGACTGCGCACCGAGCACCGCGAGCAGAACGGTCGTGGCCCGGTCTCGAGGCCGGTTGGCCCCGATGTCGATCACCAACTCTCCGTAGCCGAGCGACCCGTTGGCTCGGATGATCGTCGCAGCAAGGGGTGGTGGCGGCGTGCCGTCGGGATGGGCGATCGCCTGCATCTGCTCACGGATCACGGACTCGTCCGGCGCGATCACGAGCCGCGCGAGCGGCGCACCGATGAGGTCCGAAGTCTCGAATCCCAGCGCAGCGGCCGACGACCGGCTGACCGTGACGATGGTGAGGTCGTCGGGCTCGATCTCCAGCACCATGCCGGAGTGCTCGCCCGCGGATTGGTGTACCTCGTGCACGGCCATGAAGCGGCTCTCCTGCCACCGGCGTCCAGGGACTGGAGACGCGCTTCAAGTTGAGATGTCTGTCGGCATTATTGCAGCTCGGGGGCGGGTGAGCGCGCCGCTCGTCTGTCCACGGAACGTGGACAGACAATTCCCCCCCTTTCGGGAGCAACTGAGCAGGTCTGCCGGGACTTTCGGTCGATCACCGACGCTCGTCGCGGTAGCGTTGCCCGACTTGGCAGGAGGAACACGATGGCAGGACGAGAAGCGTTACTTGCCCGCACCTTCGTTGAGATGGCCGACACCCTCGTCGCGGATTTTGACGTGGCGGATCTCTTGGGGGTGCTCGCCAGGCGATGCGTGGAGCTGCTCGACATCACCGAAGCCGGTTTGATGATTTCGCACGACGGTGAGGTACTGCGCATCGCAGGATCGTCGAGTGAGACGATGCGACTCCTCGAGCTCTTCGAACTCCAACATGACGAAGGTCCTTGCGTCGATTGCTACCGGGCAGGAGTGCCGATCGCGTGTCATGACCTCACCACGTCCCAGGACCGCTGGCCACGGTTCACTCCCGAGGCGATCAGAGCGGGGTTCAGTGCGGTGTACGCCGTCCCGATGCGGCTGCGCGATATGACCATCGGTTCCCTCAACCTGCTCAGGTCGGCGCCGAATCCGTTAGACGACGCCGACCTCGGCACGGCCCAGGCCCTCGCTGACATGGCGACCATCAGCATCCTTCAATACCGGGTCGCGTCAGAGGCGCGCCTCCTCTCCGAGCAGCTCGAGCGAGCGCTCACCAGCCGGGTCACGATCGAGCAAGCCAAGGGGGTCATTGCGCAGGCAACCGGGCTGGACGTGGACACCGCCTTCAACGTGATGCGCCGCTACGCCCGAGATCGCAATGAACACCTGACGGATGTCGCCGCCGCGCTCGTCGAACGCGTCCTCCAACCGAGCGCGTTGTTGGAGCCGCCGAGCACTGATCGCTCGTAGGCTCTTCAGGATTCACGACACCGGCGTGCCGGATCGTGCCGAGTCCGCGGAACTTCCCGTCCGCTCGGGGCTCTCCCACGCGTGTGTGTTCCCCCTGATGGCTGCGATGGTTCCCTGGACGCGCCACCATGCGTGAAGCTGTCGGAACCCGACGTTCTCGAGCAGCACTGCGCCGAGGGTCTTCGCGAGGTCCGCCGTCCGAGGGTACCGGTGAAACGAGAACTCCTCGAGCGCCAGCGCAGCGACCGAGAGCAACATCGCGTACGAGAATGCAACGGCCGCCACGAGCAGCGCGAGCTGCACGTCGACGACCCCGAGCGCGAGCCCGAGACTCAACGCCAGCGATCCCGTGAGCTCGACGAACGCACCCAGGCATTCGAACGCGAGGTAGTAGGGAAGCGCAACGATGCCGACCACGCCGTGACGCGGGTTCCCCGTCATGCGGCGGTACTTGAACAACGTCTCGGCCAACCCTCGGGCCCATCGCTTCCGTTGTGATGCCAGCGAACCCAGAGTTGCGGGCACCTCCGTCCATGCCGCGGGCTCGGGGATGCAGACGATCCGATACTTGCCGTGCCCCGCGCGCAGGCGGTGGTGGAGGCGGGCGACGAGTTCGAAGTCCTCGGCGATGGAGTCGACGTCGAATCCGCCCACGTCGATGACGGTCTCGAGGCGGAACAATCCGAACGCGCCCGAGATGATCATGAGGCCGCCGAGCTTCGACCACGCTGTTCGCCCGAGCAGGAACGAGCGGAGGTACTCGACGATCTGGATCCTCTCGATCCACGAGCTGGGCATTTCGGGGCTGACGAGGCGACCCGCCTCGAATGCGCATCCGTTCGCGACACGAACCACTCCACCGACACCCACCACGCCCTCCGGGTCGTCGACGAAGGGCTTCACCGCGCTCAGCAGGGCGCGCTCGTCCAGCACCGAGTCGGCATCCAAGAAGCAGACGATGGTCTTGGTCGCTACGTTCAGGCCGGCGTTGAGCGCGTCGGCGCGTGTGCCACCGTGGTCTTTGCGTACCACCAGCACCGGCGTACCGGTTCGAGCGACGTGGACCGAGCGCACCGTACCGACGACCGGGACGTCGCCGGCGACGAATCGCCGGACCTCGACGAGCGAGTACGCGGCTTCGACGAGAGCGAAGGTGTCGTCGGTCGATCCGTCGTCGACGATGATCAGTTCGAGCTCCGGGTACCGCAACGAGAGCACTCCACGTGCACATGCGAGGATGCTCAACGCTTCATTCCGCGCCGGAACGATCACGCTGATTCCCGGCGTGAGCGGATGCGCGAAGAGGTCGTCCTGGCCGTCGACGCCGGCCGATCGCGCCGCGCGGAGCACATCGATCGACGCCAGCACCGTGAGGAGGAGATAGAGACCGCTCAGGACGAGGAAGTACACGAGCACGAAGTGATCGAATCCGGCGAGAAACCCGCGGAGCGGGATCATCGCGCGACCATCGGTCGCACTCGGTCGCTCAGATCGAGCGCCTCCAGCGCAGACGGGCGGCCCAACTCGATGACGGTGGTCGCGTGCTCGAGGGATCGGCGGCCACCAGGTCCAAGCGCAGCGAGTGCCCTCGCCGCCGCGCGAGCGACGCGGTGGTTGGGGTCGGTCATCGTCAGGGCGAGGTCGTCGATAGCCGTGGGATCTCCGATGCTGCCGAGCGCGTGGGCCGCCGCGATCCGAAGCGCGGGCGGTTGGCGTCGGTCCAACGCAGCCACGAGTGGGCCGACCGCGTCGCGTCCTCCGATGCGACCGAGCGCATGGGCAGCGGCCGTGCGAGGCTCGGCTTCGGTGTCGGTCCTGAGCTGGTGGCATAGGGGATTGGATGCTTGCGTCGCGCCCATGAGGCCGAGCGTCTCTGCGACCAGGGTCCGGGTCGCGGCGGGGGCCGCGCGGAGCGTCCGGATCAGTTCAGGCGCGGACGCGGGACCGAGATGCAGCAACGCAATGCCGACCACACTCGCGGAGATCGAGTGACGGGGCGCTTCGAAGGCCCCCAGAAGGTATGGGATCGCGTCCGGCGCGCCCATCCGCCCGAGTGCGCGAGCCGCAGCGCTCCGCACCTCGGGGTCCGGATCCCGCAGCAGCCAGACGACCTCGGGTAGGCCGCGGCGCCAGGCGGCGGCGCCAACGAGGGTTGCCGCGCGAGCACGAACGAGTCGTCGCCGTGAGTACATGCGGAGCCGGGCCCGCTCGAGCGCACCTGTCCGTTCGAGGAAGGTGGTGAGTACGGCCCGGTCGTCGCCGCGAAGCTTCGGCAGGAGGCCGCCGATCAGCTCCTCGACCGACCGTGCGTCCGATCTCCCTGGCCGCGCCGTCGGATCGAGCACTTGGCGATTGTGGGGATCGACCGTCGCGAGCCACTCCAGCACTTGGGGACGGATGGCTGTGAGCTGTACGTCGCGTCGGCGCGCCGCGGACGCCCGCCAGGCCCGTACGAGCGTGGAAGCGACGCTGAGCCCGACCGCAAGGGTGGTCAGGACCAGCACCGACACGGTCAGAAGGTGGCGGATTTCCACGGTTCACGCCTGGCTCTCGCGAGCACCGCTTGGACTCGGGTCATCAGCTCGCGGGGACTGAACGGTTTGATGAGGTAGTCGTCCGCTCCCGCCGCGAACCCGCGCTCGATGTCGAGCTCCTGAGCCTTCGCGGTGAGGAGGATCACTGAGGTGGTGGCGAGCTCGGGAACCGAGCGCAGGCGTTCGCAGACCTCGAGTCCGGTGAGGCGCGGCATCATCCAGTCGAGCAGCACGATGTCGGGTCGCAGCTGCTCGATAGCAGCGAGTCCGGTCTCACCGTCCGCCTCGCTGTGCACCTCGAAACCGGAGTGCAGGAGCTTGAAGCTCAGGAGTGCTCGGAGGTCGTCGTCATCATCGATGACGAGTGCAGTGTCGGTCATGTCATGCAGCTCCTCTGCTGGCAACGGGCGTGCTGATCGCCAACTCGTCCAGACGCGGAGCTCGCGAGTCCGGCGGAGTGACGAACGTCGGGACTGCGGCCTGTGGGAGGACGACGGTGACCGTCGTCCCGCGTCCGGGTTCGGAGTCGAGTGAGATCCTTCCGTCGTGGCGCTCCACGATCGACTTCGCGATGGCGAGACCGAGGCCCGTCCCGGGAATGGCGTCGGTGATGCTCTGTCGGGTCCGGTAGAACCGGGAGAAGACCTGGCCTTGCTCCGCAACCGGTATCCCGACGCCGGTGTCCGTGACGGAGATGACGATCTCATCGGCCGTCGCCCGGGCGCTGAGCTCGACGCGGCCGTGGCGAGGTGTGAACTTCAGCGCGTTCCCGAGGAGGTTCAGGAGGAGTCGGTCGAGCTGGGCCGGATCGGCGGCGATGGTTCCGAGCCCGGGGTCGACGTTCATGACGAGCCGGATGCCCTTGCTGTGCGCGGCCGGCATCACTGCATTGCCGCTCGCCTCGATCAAGGGCCGGAGTGGAAGCGGCGAGCGGTCACACCGGAACGAGCCGGAGTCGATGCGTCCAATGGTGAGGAGGTCCTCGACCAGGCCGAGGAGCCGACGAGCGTTCTGATCTAACACGGCGAGCACACGATGCTGGTCCTCGTCCAGAGCCCCCAGATCGCCGTCGTCGAGGATCTCGGTGTAGCCGACGATGCTGGTCAGCGGCGTCCGGAGCTCGTGTGACACGGTGGCGACGAAGTCGTCCTTGAGCCGGTTGAGGTCGCCGAGCTCGCGCACCATCTGCTCTTCCCGAATCAGGTCCTCGGTCAGTCCCACATTGGCGATCCAGAGTTGCTCGGTTCTCCGTTCGCGCTTTGCCTCCACCGCCCGACGGCAGGTCACGTCTCGCGCCACGGTTTGGAACCCCGCCACATCGCCGGTTGTTGCGTTCCGGACCGCGCATCCCGTCGTTTCCATCCAGACGTACTCGCCCGACTGAGCCCGGACCCGGAGCAGCTTGGTCATCGGAGTCTCCGACCCGAGGCCCCCTGCGCTGAGCTCGCCGAACTGGTCGCGGTCCTCGGGATGGACGAACTCCTGACTGAGCGTCCCGACGAGAGATTCCGGGTCGTATCCGAGCGTCCTCCGACACGAAGGCGACACGTACAGGATCGTGCCGTCGGTATCCGTGAGGGTGCACACGTCCGAGGTGGCGTCCATGAGCGACTGCAGCCGCTCGCTCATTCGCAACGAGTATTCGAGTTCGCGGCGCGCGTCGATGCTGCGCACCAGCGCGCCGAGGTTGTACGAGTCCCCGACTCGCATCGCCCAGGTCGTCACCTCGATGGGGATCTCGCGACCATCTCCACGGACGCCGATCAGCTCGACCCATTCGAGCGTCTGGCGATCAGGACTCTCCAGCGCGAGCGTCACGGCGCGTGCGTACGCGTCGTCCGCACCCGGTGCCAAGATCGTGCCGGCAACATCGCGTCCGATCGCCTCGTGCTTCGCCCGGCCGAAGATGGCTTCTGCCTGTGCGTTCCACTCGACGATCACTCCGGTTCTGTCCCACGCGAGGAACCCATCGCTTGCCGACTCGATGACTTGACGAACGCGCTCCTCGCTCCGGTGGTGCCGGATCAGCAACCGGATCCGAGCCGCGAGTTCGCCGGGGTCGATGGGCTTCCTGATGTAGTCATCTGCGCCGTTGCCGAGCTCGCGCACGCGCTGTTCGACTCCGCCCTCGCCGATGGCGAGCAGGATTGGAAGCGACTGCAGGTTCGGATCGGTGCGGAGCTGGGCGATGAGGGTGCGGCAATCCATTCCCGGCATGCGGCGGTCGAGCACCACCACATCGAACGAGCTGCAGCGGAGTACCTTCCGCGCGATCGCACCGCTCGCCGCGGACAACACGTGGAAGCCCTCATCCCGCAATGACTGAGCGACGAGCGCACGGGTGTGCTCGTCGTCGTCGACCACCAAAACACGACCCTCGTCGTGGTGAGACCTACCGCGATCCCTGTCACTTTTCATGTCATGCACGTCGGAACGGGATCCGTCAGGGTGGATGGTCGATTCCGTCCGTTCAGGAGGGTTGCAGGGAGCACGTGTTCATGTGCGTCGTGTGTTCATGGGCCGATTGGGTGTGCTGCCTAGACGGAACGTCCTTCCGCCGGATGTCTCCGGACCGTGGGCTCGATCAGCCCGGCGGTGCGCCGATCGGAACGGTGAGCGGCTGGTCGCGCATCTCCTGCACATCGTGAGCGCCCGCGAAGGCGCCTACTTCCGAGAGCACGGCGGGCGAGCGTGTCATCCGCGCCCATTCGCCCAGCTCGCGTGACGACGCGCTTCGCGAGACCGTGGCCGACCTGCTGGGCATGGACCAGCCGCGCCGCCGCATCGTCGGGATGATGACGGGCCTCGACATCCGTTACGACCTCGGCGAGGGACACCCGCTGGTCGGTCGGCGGATGCCCGACCTCGACGTCGAGACCGCCGCCGGTCCGACGCGTGTCTTCACTCTCTTGCACACTGCCCGGCCGCTGATCCTCAACTTCGGTGCGCCCGGCGCGTTCGACGTCACGCCGTGGGCAGACCGCGTGCGGGTGGTCGAGGCCACTCATGACGGTGTGTGGGAACTCCCCGTCGTCGGCGAGGTGGCCGCACTGCCCGGCGTGGTGATCCGCCCCGACGGCTACGTGGCCTGGGTCGGTGATCTCGAGGACCCCGAACTGCCAGGAGTCCTCGAGACCTGGTTCGGCCCCGCCGCTCCGCTGTCGTCGCTTCGGGGACCGCACGCAGCTCGTCGGCGGTTGGTTTCGTCCGAGCGACCGTGGGGCAGACAGGGGTGAAACTCGTCGACGACAAAGGTGGAACAGCGGTGGGTCCGAAATCCGCGCTCGATGCATATCTGAGCGACCATCTCGCCGGTGCGGCGGCCGGATGTGAGATCGCGCGTCGGATCACATCCGCCTATGACGATCCCGCAACCGTCGCGGAGCTGCGAGCATTGGCAGCCGAGATCGAGACCGATCGGCAGACGCTGGTGGAGATCCGGGATCGGCTCGGGTTCGCCCGCCGACCGATCAGGCAGGCAGTCGGCTGGATCGGCGAAAAACTGACGCGGGTGAAGTTGAGTGATCCGGTCACCGGTGATGCAGACCTGACGCGACTCATGGAACTCGAGACGCTGGAGATCGGGATCACCGGCAAGATCGCGCTCTGGCACGCACTGGCGGCGACGGTGGCGCCCGAACATCTCGAGGGTCTCGACATGGAGGCGCTCGCGCGCCGAGGACAGCGCCAACGGGCAATCGTCGAGTGCCGGCGGCTCGAGGCCGCGCACGCCGCGCTGGACGCGGCATGAGTCGACTCGCGGCCGACGACCGGTCGCGGGGTCGAAAACGGCGGTAGCGTTCTCGCCCAGGAATGCTCGGGGGTACCGGGGCAGGCCCGAGATCGGGTGCAGTGACGCCGGGAGCAACGATGAGGGTCCGAACGCGATGACCAGCACGTTGACGGCGCCGACGCGAGCCGGGCACCGGCTCGGACTGCGTTGGCGGGTCAGCGTCGTGTTCGCCGGTCTGGCGTTGCTGGTCTCGGCCGGGCTCGCGATCTTCTCGTACGAGCTCACCCGGACCTACCTGCTGGACCGGCGGGTCACGAGCGCTCGTCAGGAGGCGTTCACGAACGCCCGCGCGGTACGGGACGCACTGCGGGTGAACCCGATCGACGTGCGGGGCGCGCTCGCACAGGTACAGACCGGTTCGGGCAGTGTCGTCGTCCGGTCCGGATCGGGATGGTTCGGCACGTCCGTCGGTGTCGGTCGGAAGGAAGTGCCGGTGTCGCTCCGGCGCCTCGTCGCCGGTGGTGCGGCGGGCACGCAGTACACGAGCCTCGCCTCCGAGCCGACGATCGCCGTCGGACTGCCGTTGCCCGCGGTCAATGCGGCCTACTTCGAACTCGACACCACCCGCGACCTCGACCAGACGCTCGTCCTCCTCGCGCAGGCGCTCGCGGTGGCCGCGGCGGTGGTCACGCTCATCGGTGCGGTGTTGGGTTGGTACGCGGCCGGCCGCGTTCTCCGGCCGGTCCGGCGGATGGCGGCGACCGCGGCCGGCATCGGCGAGGGCGCGCTCGGCGAGCAGTTGGACGCCGAAGGAGACAGCGACCTGGAGCCGCTCGTCGACTCGTTCAACGCGATGGTCGCCGCGCTCCGAACCCGGATCGAGCGCGAGGCTCGGTTCGCGTCCGACGTGAGTCACGAGTTACGGACGCCACTCGCCACCATGTCGTCGGCGCTCAACGTGGCCCGCCGCCATCGCGCGTCCGATTCACCCCAGGCGACCGACGGCGCGCTGGATGTGCTCGGTCAGGAACTCGACCGCTTCACGGTCCTGGTGCAGGACCTGCTGGAGATCTCCCGGCTCGAAGGCGGCGTCGAGGCTGCGCACCGGACCACCGAACGACCGGCGGACCTCGTCCACGAGGTGCTCGCGTCGACGCACCGCCATCATGTGGAGGTGGCGATCGATCCGTCGGCGCCGGAACTGGTCGATCTCGACAAGCGTCGCATCGGTCAGGTGTTGATCAACCTGCTCAACAACGCCGATGCCTATGGCGGTGGTGCGACCGGTGTGGTCGTGGCCGGGACCGAGACGTCGCTCCTCGTCGCGGTCGACGACGCCGGCCCCGGCATACCGCCGGAGGAGCGGGAGCGAATGTTCGAGCGGTTCGCGCGTGGGAGTTGGTCGGAGTCGACTCCGGGTACGGGACTCGGTCTCGCGCTCGCCGTCGAGCACCTGCGATTGCACGACGGTCGCGTGTGGGTGGACGAGTCACCCGACGGCGGTGCTCGCTTCGTCGTCGAGGTGCCGCGGTGGTCGACATGATCGGTCGGCGTTCACTCGTCCTGCTCCTCCTCGCGGTGACCACGGCCAGTGCCTGTGGCGTGTCGGGTGACGACTCGGCCAGCAAGGTCTCCAACGACCAAGTGCCGTTCGGCCTGCTCCACAAGAACAGTGGTGCGTCGCCCCTGGACACGACCGGATCCGAGACGCTCGTCTTCTTCGTGAAGAACGGGCGGCTCGTATCGGCCATCCGAGGGATGGAACCGAATGCGAGCCCGCGTGCCGTCATCCGTGAGTTGGTCAGGGGTCCGACCAAGGACGAGGTCGATGCCGGGCTCCACTCCGCGCTGCCGGAGCCGAGCGCGGTCAACCGGGTCTCGGTGACGGCAGGCACGGCAAGTGTCGACCTGGCACGGGCGTTCGCCACCCTCCCGAGCACCGAGCAGCTGCTGGCCCTCGCGCAACTCGTCTACACCCTCACCGCCCGTCCCGGGATCGGTCAGGTGCGGTTCACGCTCCGAGGCTTATCGACCGAGGTCCCGCTGGCGAACGGATCGCTCGTGTCTACGTCGGTCTCGCGCGACGACTACGCCGCGGTCGCGCCGATCTAGCGCGCCGTGTCCTTCCAACGAGCGGTCTCGGCGAGCGCCCAGTCGGTCCACTCTCGAACATGGTCGTGATGGTCGACCGCGGTGCCGACGTCAGGCGTGGGTCGGTGCGGTCGCTTCGAACCGCATGGCGAAGTACCGGCGCAGGTGGTCGATACTCTCGTGGACCAGGGCGGGATCGTTGGCCGCCTTGCTCACGACGAACGCACCCTGGAGGACGACCTGGGTGTAACGGGCGAGGCTCGCGGCTTCGCGTCTGATCGAGTCGTCTCCGACCGCGGTGGCGGTGGTGGCCGCGAGCGCAGCGGCGATGTCGGATTCCAGCGTGGTGGCGTGGCCGAGGATGCTCCGCCCGCACGCGTCGCGCACCGAAGGGTTCGTCGCGTACGCCTCCTGCACCATGGTGCCGACCAGGCAGCTGTACAGCTCGATGTCGGCGCCGACGAGCGAATCGCGGAAGTCGAGATAGCCCAGGACCCGAGCCGCGGGATCGATGTGGTCGTGGTACGCGGCACCCGCGAATGCCTCGGCGGTGGTCTCGCTCCAGTAGTCGGCGGCGGCGACCGCCAGCGTCTCCTTGTTGGCGAAGTGGTGGAAGAACGCACCTTTGGAGACGCCGGCCGCGGCGCACAGGTCGTCGACCGTGGTGGCGTGGAGACCACGCTGGCGGATCACGGCGACCGCAGCGGTGAGCAGTCGTTCGCGGCCGGTCGCGGGATTCGCCGCGGCCGGCGAGGTCGGAGCAGCGGTCATGGCGTCAGCGTACCGACCAGTTGGTATGGCGTCAACGATCGCGCCGCACCGCACACACGAGACGGGCGCGGCAGGCGAAGTGCCGGTCGGCGGCGTGGCCCACCAACTAGAGCAGGACCGCGGCGGAGTTCCAGATGATCGAGGAGGCCACGACCGAGAGCCGTCGCCGCACCTCGGGTTCCAGCCTGGTGCCGTACTCGTTCACCGCGGTGACAGCATGGACGACGCCGGGCTCGCTGCCCGTCCAGTGGGTGCTGGGTCGCCGGAGCAACGCGCGCATCGCCGCGTTCTCGCGCAGGACGTCGGCGGTGAACCACTCGATCCCTGCGGCGGCTGCCGCCACACCGAGCGCCTCGATGAGCAACGTCCCGACGCCGCGTCCCTGGGCCCGGTCGATGAGACCGATGCCGATGTCCGCGTGCGTGGGCTCGGTCTTCGACCGCACGAAGCGCGCCGAACCGATCGTCGGTTCGTCGGGTTCGTCGGCATCGATCGCGACCCACGCGAAGTGGTCGACGTAGTTGACGTCGAGCAGATACTGCACGACGTTCTCCGGTGGCATCCCGGACGAGAAGAACCGGCGTCGCAGCGATTCACGAGACATGGCGGCGAGGCCGGTGGCGAGAGCCGTTCCGTCGGAGGACAGGCCGGGACGGAGTTTGAGGGTGTGCCCATCGGCGAGCGTCGCGGCGACCGGCGCGGCAAGACGCGCCAGGCGATCCGCCACGACGCGCGCGATCGATTCGGCCACCTCGTGATGGGTCAGCACGCGATGGAAGTCGTCGAGATCGCCACGCGCGACGACGACGTCGCTCGTCGCGGTCACGGTGGCGCTTCGGGGCGCACCGGTGATGAGGGCCAACTCGCCGACGATCGAACCCGGTCGGGCGGTACCGATCGCAACCGGGCCGGTGGGAGAGTTGCGCGACACCGTCGCGGTGCCGGATCGCAGGAAGGCGAACCAGTCGGCGGGCGCGCCTTCGGCCATGATCGGCTCACCGGGAGAGAACTGCTGCTGCGGATTCTCGGCCAGCAGCGCGTCGAGCGAGTCCCGATGGGTGTCGTCCCCTGTCGCCGTCGGTGGCTCCGGCGGTTCGACCCCGACCACGTCGTCACTCACGGGGGTGACGGTAGCGGGCGTCCGGGCACGCTGGACTCGCCCGTCCGCCGTTTCGACGCGCCGGCCCCGGGATATCACTGCGAGACTCGCCGTTCGCGTCCGAACCGAAGGAGCCCCCATGTCACTCGATCCCGATGTGATCCGTCTCGCCGAGGGCACGAACCTCGCCAGCGTGGTCACGCTGATGCCCGACGGTCAGCCGCAGGCCCTGCTGACCTGGGTCGACACCGACGGTGACTACGTGCTCGTGAACACCGAACCGCAACGCCAACGCGCCCGGAATGTTCGCCGCGATCCGCGAATCACCGTGCTCATCCACTCCGCCGAGAATCCGTGGGACTGGGCCGAGGTCCGTGGTCATGTGGTCGACACGGTCGGCGGGACCGAAGCGCGGGACCACATCGACGCGCTCTCACGCAAGTACATGGGGAAGGACTACGCGAACCCCATCGGTCCTGAGGGCCGGGTGATCCTGAAGATTGCCGCCGACAAGATCAACACGCCCGCACGAATGGGTCGGTAGCAGCGGTCAGCGCACTTCGCTCGCTCGGGCCGCCACCGTCGCGTCATCCACGACGCCGGGTGGGCGCGGCGCGTCGTCCTCGGCGCGTGCGCGCGCCGGGAGAAAGAGCGCGACGCCGATGGCGGCGGCGAGGGTGATGGCCGCGGCCACCAGACCGATGAGGTGCAGGCCACCGACGAAGCTGTCTTTCGCCGCATTCGCGATCCGTGTCGCGAGAGCCCGGTCCGCGGTCTGGGTGGCTACGCCGACAGCTTGGCCGACGTTGTCGCGGACGCGACCGAGGAGCCCCGGCGGCACCACCGTGTCGAGTTTGGTGGCGATGCTGCTGTGGAAGTGGCTCGCCATCAGCGAACCGAAGACCGCGACCCCGACGGCCCCGCCCATCTGACGGGTGGTGTCGTTCACCGCGGACCCGACCCCGGCCTTCGCACGTGGGAGCGATCCCATGATCGAGTCGGTACACGGCGCCAACACATTGGCCATACCGACGCCGAGCAGCATCGTCACCCCGATGATCACGAGCACGCTGCTGTCGGGCCGGAACGCGGTGAAGAGGACGAGTGACGCGGTGACGAGCAGGAGGCCCGTCGCGACAACGACCTTGTTGCCCCAGCGTTGGACCCACACGTTGGACAGCGGGGCGAAGATCATGAGCATCGCGGCCTGGGGCAGCAACACGGCGCCAGCTTTCACCGTCGAGTAGCCGAGCACCGACTGGAGGTACTGGGTCAGCAGGAAGAGCGTCCCGAAGAGCGACAGGAATACGAGGGTGATGGCACCGCTCGCCGCACTGAACCGCGGGTTCTCGAAGAAGCGCATGTCGAGCATCGGGTGACGCGACCGCAACTCCCACACGAAGAAGGCACCGAGGACGACGATGCCGAATCCGAACGCCGCCAGGATCTCGGGCGCGCCCCAGCCGTGGTTCGGCGCTTCGATGACCGCCCACAGGATGCTGCCGAGCGCGGCGATCGACAGGACCGCGCCGACGGGGTCGAGCGCGGCGTGCTGGGGGTCGCGCGACTCGGGCACGAGCTGATATCCGAGCACCAGCCCGGCAATCACGATCGGCACGTTCACGATGAAGATCGAGCCCCACCAGAAGTGCTCGAGGAGAACGCCGCCGGTGATGGGTCCGAGGCCGATACCGAGTGCGGAAACGCCGGCCAACACGCCGATTGCCTTCCCGCGTTCGGCCGGGTCGTTGAACACGTTGGTGATGATCGAAAGGGTGGACGGCATGATGAACGCGCCGCCGATCCCCATCAGTGCCCGAGTCGCGATCAACGCGTTCGCCGACGGTGCGAACGCCGACAGTGCGGAACCGGTGCCGAAGATCGCGAGCCCGATCGCGAGAAAGCGGTAGCGCCCGAAACGGTCACCGAGACTGCCGGCGGTGAGCAGCAGGCCGGCGAACACGAGGGTGTAGGCGTCGACCGTCCATTGGAGCTGGCTGGCCGTCGCGCCGAGGCCGCCGGCGCCGGTCGGGCGGGCCAAGGTCGGCAGGGCGACGTTGAGGATCGTGTTGTCCAGGGTGATCACGATCAGGCTGATGCAGAGCACCAGCAGGGTGAGCCACCGCCGTTGGTAGACGACCGCGGGATCTCGCAGAGATTCACGCATGCCCCACCGTCATTCCCCCGAGGGTCCTGCGTCAACCGCACCCGGTGAGGAGGATCGACCGATGCCGGATCGGGTGGGTCAGATGCGCCGGGCGCGTGCCCGGCGCTTGCCCTCGTGCATGGCCTCGACCCGGCCGCCGGGAATCGTGTGGCCTGTCTCCACGAGCGAGCGTGGAACCTCCTGCGGTTCCGGCATGGCCTCGGACCAGGGGTCGCGCTCACCGAGGAGCGCCGGCGCGGTGTGGATGGTGAAGTCGCCCGGACGGACCGCGCCGAGGTCGTCCCAGGCAATGGGGAAGGACACCGGCACCCCGGGCCGTACCCGTGGGCTGTAGGCCGCCGCCACGGTTGCCCCCGCCCCGACGCGCGTGGCATCGACGAACACCTTGCCCTGGCGGTCGGCCTTGATGAAGGCGGTGGTCGCGATCTCGGGATCGATGCGTTCGGCGGCAACGGCGATGGCCCGAGTGGCCGCGGCGGCGTCTTCGATCGGCATCGGCGTGACCGGCACGAACACGTGCAGACCCTTGGACCCACTCGTCTTGACTGCGCCCGCGAGTCCGACCGCCTCGAGTGCCTGGCCCACGGCGCGGGTCGCGCGCACCGCAGCCGCGAAGGATTCGCCGTCGGGGGGATCGAGGTCGAGGATCAGATGCGTCATGTGCTCGGGGGCGTCGGCGAGCACCAGCGAGGGGTGGTACTCCACCGCCCGCTGATTCGCGAACCAGATGAGCGTGCGGCGGTCGTTGCAGAGTGCGTACGCGACCTCACGCTTCGCGGAGTCCGCCCACACCCGCGTGGGAGCGACCCAGTCCGGCGTGTACTTCGGGACGTTC
>JBBQXR010000014.1:0-19935 GCA_038209455.1 Acidimicrobiia bacterium | reverse complement strand
GACCAAGGCCGACGCGGTCGCGCTCGGGTTGCTGTTCGAGCGGTTCCTCTCCACCGAGCGGGACGGTCCGCCCGACATTGACCTCGACATCGAGCACCAACGGCGCGAGGAGGTGATCCAGTACGTCTACGAGAAGTACGGGCGCGACCGCGCCGCGCAGGTGG
Source organism: Acidimicrobiia bacterium (assembly GCA_038209455.1). Taxonomy (GTDB): domain Bacteria; phylum Actinomycetota; class Acidimicrobiia; order IMCC26256; family JAENVU01; genus JAENVU01. The sequence goes on along the minus strand of JBBQXR010000014.1, from coordinate 19,771 downwards.
CCAACGTGATCACCTACCGACCCCGGTCCGCGCTGCGCGAGATGGCGAAGGTCGCAGGTCTGTCACCGGGTCATGCCGATGCGCTGACGCGTTGGATCGACCGATGGCGTTCACGTGATGGCGCGTTCGACGACTTCCGCGAGAGCGACGAAGCGCCGCCGGTACCGGAGCTGGTGCTGGAACTCGCCGACGCAGTGCAGGACTTCCCCCGTCATCTCGGCATCCACTCGGGCGGGATGGTGATGGCCGACCGGCCGTTGGTGGAGTGCTGCCCCGTCGAGTGGGCGCGGATGGAGAACCGATCGGTGCTCCAGTGGGACAAGGACGACTGCGCGGCGGCGGGGCTGGTGAAGTTCGACTTGCTCGGCCTCGGCATGCTCACGATGCTCCACCTCGCGGTCGACCTCGTCCGTGAGCACGAGGACCTCGAGATCGACCTGGCCACCATTCCGCAGGAGCCCGAGGTGTACGCGTTGCTCACCGCGGCGGACACCATCGGCGTGTTCCAGGTGGAGAGCCGAGCCCAGATGGCCACCCTGCCCCGGCTGCGGCCGGAGAAGTTCTACGACCTGGTGGTGGAGGTGGCGCTGATCCGGCCGGGCCCGATCCAGGGGGGTTCGGTGCACCCGTACCTACGGCGACGCAACGGCGAGGAGGAGGTGACCTATCCCCACCCGCTGCTGGAACCGTGCCTGCGCAAGACCCTCGGCATCCCGCTGTTCCAGGAACAGCTGATGCAGATGGCGATCGACGCCGCGGGGTTCAGCGCAGGGGAGGCCGACCAGTTGCGGCAGGCGATGGGATCGAAGCGGTCGAAGGCGCGGATGGCGCGGATGCGCGACCGGTTGATGAGCGGCATGGCCGAGCGGGGCATCACCGGCGAGACCGCGACGGACATCGCACACAAGCTCGAAGCGTTTGCGAGCTTCGGCTTTCCCGAGAGCCACTCGGTGTCGTTCGCCTACCTCGTGTACGCGAGTTCGTGGATCAAGCTGCACCATCCGGCCGAGTTCGCGTGCGCGTTGTTGAACGCGCAGCCGATGGGTTTCTACTCACCGCACACGTTGGTGCGTGACGCCCGTCGCCACGGGGTGGAGGTGATCGGCCCGTGCCTGGCGCGGTCGCGGCGTGACTGCACGCTCGAACCCCGCTCGGCCGCGGCCGGGCCCATCGGATACGCACAGGACGGGTGGCACGCCGATCCCTCGATCCACGCGATGCGGATTGGGTTGCGGTACGTGCGGGGGCTCTCGAGCGCGCTGCTCGATCGCATCGACGAGGAGCGGGCGCGGGAACCGTTCCACGACCTCGAGGACTTCGCGCGGCGGACCGAAGCCCCGGTGGATTCCCTGGAGGCGCTGGCCACCGCCGGTGCGTTCGAGTGCTTCGACATCGACCGGCGTTCGGGACTGTGGGCGGCCGGCGCGCTGCGCGACGCGCGGCCCGGCCACCTTCCGCACACCGCGGTGGGGGTGGTCGCGCCACCGCTGCCGGGCATGACCGACGTGGAGGAGACCGCCGCCGACCTGTGGGCGACGGGCCTCTCGCCGGGGCGCCACCCCACCGAGTTCGTCCGGGCGGAACTCGCGGCTCGGGGTGTGGTCACCTCGTATGCATTGCGGACATTGGCGGACCGGACCGTGGTGGAGGTGGCGGGGATCGTCACCCACCGTCAGCAACCCGAGACGGCGAAGGGCACCGTGTTCCTCAACCTCGAGGACGAGACCGGGCTCACCAACGTGATCTGCACCGCCGGGGTGTGGAAGCGGTTCCGCAAGGTGGCACGTGGGTCGCCGGCCCTCCGGGTGCGCGGGTTGTTGGAACGCCACCAGGGGGTGACGAACCTGCTGGCCCAGCGCATCGAGGCGTTACCCCTGGGTCTGGCCGACGCTTTGAAGTCCCGCGACTTCCGTTGACCCGAGCGCCAGACCCGTCCGCCAGACCCGTGACGCGGGACAATGTGTCGGTGCGCGTGGTGGTGATCGCCGATACCCATATCTCGGATGCGTCCGCAACGTCGCGACTGCCCGAGGCGCTCTCCGCCGCGCTATGCCGCGCTGACCTGATCCTGCACGCCGGTGATGTCGTGGGCGCCGAACTGTTGGCCGAGCTCGCCACCTACGCGCCGGTGCACGCGGTGCTCGGCAACAACGACCACGCACTCGTCGGTGTCCTGCCCAGAACCGTCGAGATCGAGATCGCAGGAGTCTCGATCGCCATGGTGCACGACAGCGGCGCAAGCGACGGTCGGGAGGCCCGCATGCAGCGGCGGTTCCCCGACGCGGCGATCGTCGTCTACGGGCACAGCCATCTCCCCGAGGATCGGATCGGCGCCGACCGTCAGCGCCTCTTCAACCCCGGCTCGCCGACGCAACGGCGGCGGGCCCCGCACCGCACCTACGGCCGTCTGAATCTTGCCGGTGGCCGGATTCGGAGGCACGAGATCGTGGCCCTGCCGTCGGCCTGACGCCAACCGGCACGTCGACGTCGGCCCTCGATCGCGGCCGGGGTATTACGAACTGGCCGGTTGGGTCTGTTCCTCCGGGTAGTGCCGGAAGAACTCATAGCGGCCGCGACCGCGCTGCTTCGCCCGGTACATCGCCGCGTCGGCATTGCGGAGCAGGGCGTCGGGGTCGTCGTCGGGACCGCTTGCGGTGGCGATACCGACGCTCGCGCCGACGTGGGCTTCGGTGCCGGCGACCGGGATCGGCACCTGGAGGGTATCGAGAATGCGTTGCGCCACATCGTGGAGTTCGCCGCGGTCGGAGACGTGCTGGAGCAGGACCACGAACTCGTCACCACCGAATCGGGCGACCAGATCGTGGGCGCGCACCGCTTGGCGGAGACGGCCCGACGCGGTCCTCAGGAGTTCGTCGCCGGCGTCGTGGCCGAGGATGTCGTTGACCATCTTGAACTCGTCGAGGTCGATGAACATCAACGCAACAGTGCCGGTGCGGTGGCCCCGTCCGAGCAGGTCGAGCGCGTCGATCAGCGCCTCGAACAGCAGGCGCCGGTTCGGGAGCCCGGTGAGTGGATCGTGGCTCGCCTGGCGTCCGAGCGCGGCTTCCGCCTGCTTGAGCGACGTGATGTCGAGCGTGGAAGCGAACGCAGCCGGGAGATGGAGTTCGGGCGCAGTGACCGGAACCCCCGACCACGAGACCCAGCGGTCCGGGGCGCCGAGCAGCTTCACCTCGGCTTTGCCCGGGCGGCCCTCAGTCAGGTCGGTGATCGCGACTCCGAGCGCGGCGCGGCTGTCGGGATCCACCTGGGCGAGCAGCTCGCTCGGTCCACCGCCGACGATCGCGGGACCGAGGCTGTCCTTGCCCTCGCGGTTGGCGTACGTGACGCGCATGCCGCGCGCCAACTCGAAGATCCCGACCGGTGCGCTGTCGGCCATGAGTCGGAAGCGACGCTCGCTGGTTGCCGTCGCCTGGTGCGCGTTGACGTTCTCGTGGATCAAGTTGACGAAGCGTGCGATGACGCCGAGGCCGAGCAGGATCGAACAGAACAGGACGAAGATCGCGCCTTCGGCGGTACCAGTGTCCCCGAGGATGCTGACGGCCGGACCGACGACGATGGCGAGGCCGAGGAGCAGGAGGCGACCGTTGTTCTCGGGCGGCGTCGTCCGCTGCGATGTGTCTTCGCGGAGTTGACGGGTGGCGAGGATGCCGGCACCGCCCATGAGCGCGTACGCGCACCAGGTCACGACGTCGTAGACCTCGCTCCAGTCGTGGCTGAGCCGGAGTCCGATCTCGCGGGTCAGATCGCTGGCGAGCAGGAGGGCGACGGCGATCCCGAGCATGGTGAGCGCGCGCGACCGGCGCCCGGGGGCCATGACCATCCAGCCCACGATCGCAAGGAGGATGCCGTCACCCAGGGGCAGTGCGGCGGCGACGAAGCGATCGATGCTCGTGTCGGATGGGTGGCCGATCGGCGTGACGAGCAGGACCCAGATCAGCATCGCCCCGGCGATGGCGAGCACCGACGCGTCCAGGAACGCGGTCCGGCTCGGCGCGTCGGCCCGCAGGCGCGCGATGACGCTGAGGCCGATGCCGAAGAACAAGTAGCCGAACAGGGACATCACGTCGGTCCAGTGGCTCGGCGTGTGGCCGCCGACGTGGGTGATGTCGCCGACGAGGTAGCCACTGGTCCAGAACGCGATCCCGGCCGCGATGCAGAGCCACGGGTTCGTCCCGATCCGGGCGGAACGACGGGCGGCGACGAGGGATCCGATGACCGCTGAGAGACCGATGGCGCCGCGAATCGCCCAGGCGGGCTCGATCGCGACGAGCGTGCTGGTGACAAGCGCGACGACCACGCAGACGGCGTACACCGCTATCCCGATCCACGCGCGGTCGCGCGCGGTCGACTCGACGTCGGACAGAACCGCCATTGGGATCCTGCATCGGCGGGAACCGGCCCTTGCTCAAGTAGCAAAAGGCGCGGAACGGGCTCGATGCGGCGGTACGGTCCCAGCGTGTCGGAAGCCGGAGACGAGTTGGTCGGAGGCGGGCCGGTGGAATCGGGGCGCGCGCTCCCGGAACGCCCGCCGACGGACCCCGCCGGGCTCAGTGCCGCCGAGGTCCAGGCACGGGTCGGCCGGGGCGAGGTGAACGACGCGGGCGACCGCACCAGCCGCACACTGGTCGAGATCGTGCGGGCCAACGTCTTCACCCGGTTCAACGCGATTCTCGGCACGATGCTCGCACTCATCCTGATCTTCGGCTCGCCCGCCGATGGACTGTTCGGCTTCGTTCTGGTCTTCAACTCCCTGATCGGCATCGTGCAGGAGCTGCGCGCCAAGCGGACGCTCGACCAGCTCGCGGTACTCAACGCCCCAATCGCCCACGTGATCCGCGACGGCGCGTCCCAGGAGATCGCGGTGGAAGCGGTGGTCCTCGACGACCTCCTCGAACTGCGGACCGGCGATCAGGTCCCCGCCGACGGTGTGGTGACCCGGGCCACCGGGCTCGAACTCGACGAGTCGTTGCTCACCGGCGAGGCGGATTCCATTGCCAAGCTTCCCCACGACGAGGTCCTCTCCGGGAGCATCGTCGTGGCGGGAACGGGCTGCATGCAGGCGACGGCCATCGGGGCCGACGCCTACGCGCGAAAGCTCGCGATCGAGGCGCGGCGGTTCACGGTGACGAAGTCGGAGCTGATGGAGGGCGTCAACGTGATCCTCCGCTTCGTCACGTATCTGATCCTGGTCGTGGCTCCCATCCTGTTCTGGCGCCAGGTCGCCGACCACAGCGTCGCCCGATCGGTGGTGACGGTGGTCGCCGCCGTGGTCGGCATGGTGCCCGAAGGTCTCGTGCTCCTCACGAGCGTGGCGTTCGGGGTCGCGGCGGTGACCCTGGCGCGCCGCCAGGTCTTGGTGCAGGAGTTGCCGGCGGTCGAGGGTCTCGCGCGGGTCGACGTCGTGTGTCTCGACAAGACGGGCACCCTCACCGAGGGCTCGATCGCCTTCGGTCGGATCGAACCGCTCGGCGGCACCGCCGAGGCGGAGGTCGGCGACGTCCTCGGCGCGCTCGGCGCCGACGAGAACAAGAACGGAACCCTGGAGGCGATCGCGGCCCAGTTCACGGATCCGGGCTGGACCCGCACCGGGTCGGTGCCGTTCTCCTCGGCGCGCAAGTGGAGCGCAGCCGAGTTCGCGGACCACGGCGCGTACGTGATCGGTGCGCCCGAGATGGTTTGGCTGGACGCGGACGATCCGATCCGCCGGCAGGCCGACGAGATCGCCGCGACCGGGAGTCGGACGCTCGTCCTCGCCCACGCCGCCTCGTTGACCGGAGAGTCGCTTCCTCCCGACCTCGACGCGATCGCGTTGGTCATGTTCGAGGAGCAGGTCCGCCCCGACGCGGCCGAGACCCTCGAGTACTTCCGCTCGCAGGGCGTGGCGCTGAAGGTCATCTCCGGTGACAACCCGCGTACCGTCGGCGCGGTGGCCCGACGGGTCGGCCTCGAGGTCACGGATCCGTACGACGCCCGCAACCTGCCCGAGGACCAGGAGGCCCTCGCCGACATTCTCGACGAGTTCTCGGTGTTCGGCCGCGTGACGCCGCACCAGAAGCGGGCCATCGTGGGCGCGCTTCAGTTACGCGGCCATGTGGTGGCGATGACGGGTGACGGGGTCAACGACGCGCTCGCGCTCAAGGATGCCGACATCGGCGTCGCGATGGGGTCGGGCGCGGCCGCCACGCGCGCGGTCGCCCAACTCGTACTCCTCGACGGGAAGTTCGCCACGCTGCCCGGGGTCGTGGCCGAAGGCCGTCGGGTCACCGCCAACATCGAACGCGCCGCGAACCTCTTCCTCACCAAGACCGTGTACGCCGCGATCCTCGCGGTAGCCACGGTCTTCTCCGGCTGGCCCTTCCCGTTCCTGCCTCGCCACCTGACGCTCGTCAGCGCCGTGACGATCGGGATCCCCGGGTTCTTCCTGGCGTTCGCGCCGAGTACTCGCCGGTACGTCCCCGGGTTCGTGCGTCGGGTGCTCGGCTTCGCCCTGCCCGCCGGCGCGATCGCGGCCATTGCGGTCTATCTCGCGTACGGCGTCGCGCGCGCCAACGATGCGTCGACCGCCGAGGCCCGCACGGTGTCGATCATCGTGCTGCTCATCATCGGGCTCTTCGTGCTGGTGGTCTTGGCGCGTCCGATGACCACGTACCGCCGAGTGCTCGTCCTCGCGATGATCGGGCTGTCCGTCGGCGCCCTCGGCTTGCCGTTCGCGCGTGATCTCATCGACCTCCATCTCCCGACCGGGGGCCTGGCGTTGCTATCGGTCGGGTGCGCGGCGGGTGGATGTCTCGCGATTGCCGGGAGCAACAAGATCCGCGGCGCCCGCTATGTCACGGGTGAGGACGAGGAGGCGGACGCGCCGCGACCGGACCAGGCCGGGCCGCGCGCGACGATGGCGCCGACCCACCCCGAAGGGGAGCCGGCGCCATCGGAGTGATGGATCAGGCCTTCACGATGAAGGTCGTCACCATCCCGAACATCCCGTCGTCGCGTTCGGCGTGCGTGAGGATGTGGCAGTGGAACGCCCACACGCCGAGTTGGTCGGCCCGTGGTGTGACCAGGACGCTGTAACGCTCGCCGGGGGCGACGACCAGCGTGTCGAGGTCGTACGGCGTGGGGAGCGGGATGCCGTCCTTCGCGATGACCGTCTGCACCATCCCGTGCAGGTGCATCGGGTGCATGACCAGGCCCTCGTTGAAGTAGTTGATCAACACGGTCTCGCCCGGCTTGGCGACGATCGGTGCGGTGCCCGGGAACGACTTCCCGTTGAGGGAGAGGCCGATCGAACCGGCGTCGTTCAAGACCATGGGGATCTCTTGGGTCACAGGCCCCCGGCCCTTGGGCAGCGGCAGATCGCCGACGACGAAGGAACCGATGAGACCGTCGGGAACCTGGTGCTCACCGTGATGGTGCGAGTGGTACATGCTCACTTGTACCTGGTTGGGGACGAAGTCGTACGTGAAGGTCTCACCGGGCTTGATCGGCGGTTGGGTCACGAAGGGCACGCCGTCCATGGCATTGGCGGGTTCCAGGCCGTGGAAGTGCACCGCGGTGGATTGGGGCAGCTCGTTCTTGAGGACGAACTTCACGTGGTCGCCGACCGCGACCTTGATGCTGGGTCCCGGGACCCCGAACTTGTCGAGGCTGCCACCGGTGGGACCGTACGCCCAGGCGCTCACCATCTTGCCCGGCGAGACCTCCCACGGGATGACCTTGGCAGTCATGTCGAACTCCTTGGTGCCGTCGGCGAGCACCTTGGGATCCATCGGCTGGTTGCCCACCCCCTTGGTGTTCGCGCCCTTGGTCAGTTGGCCGACGTACTGGTCGACCACCTTCTGCTGGGTGGCGTCCATCTGCGCGTTCGCCGCCCGCAGCGCGGCCGCCGACTGCCCGGTCGAACCCGAGGCGGCCGCGGGAGTACCGCCGCCACCCCCGACCATCAGGGTCCCCTTCATGCCGGAGCTGGAGTGACCGGGAACTTCGCAGATCACGGTGTAGGACCCGGGCTTGACCCCATCGAGTGAGAGGGTGGCGCCACTTCCCGGCTTGAGCATCGCGGTGCGCTTGTTGGTACCGCTGATCGAGAAGTTGTGCTCGACCGTGCCGCCGTTCTTGATGGCCAGGGTCCCGTTCTGGTCGACATCGATCATGTTCGGCGTGATCGCAAACTCGGTCAACGTCACCTGCGTGCCGCCGCCGAGTGCCGCCGCCTGCTTGGCGTCGGCACTGGTGGTGCGGGCATCGGCCGCGACCCACAGCGCGCCGAAGCCGAAGATGACCGCGATCAAGGCGAACAGCCAGGCACCGACGCCGAGCGAACGTGCGTCTTCACGCGTGAAACTCATGGGAACCCCCTGGGGAATCGATGTGATCTCGATCGTCGATGATCCGACGGGGTCCCAGGCAGGGCCTTTGGTCACCCAGGGTGGAGGCCGAAGGCTTCGATCGGTCTCAGCGATGGCTCGAGAACACGCGACGATGCGCCCCGTTTCGGGGGCGCATCGTCTGGGGTTCGTGGTATTCGACGGGCCGATCAGGCCCTTGGGTTCAGCCGACGGTGCCGGCGGACGCGCTCGGCGCTCCGGGCCGGGTGATGCCACAGGCTTTGGCGGCGGCCTTGAGGGCGGTGACCTTTTCGGGGGTCAGCGGGCGGATGGGCCGGGTGATGCCGTGGTCGGAGAGGCATTGCTTCTGATCGGCGGTGAGCCGGTGGCCGAGGCGCTTCGGGAGCTTGATGTCACAGGCTTTGGCGGCGGCCTTGAGGGCGGTGACCTTTTCGGGGGTCAGCGGGCGGATGGGCCGGGTGATGCCGTGGTCGGAGAGGCACTGCTTCTGATCGGCGGTCAGGTGGACGCGGCGATGGCGGGCACCGCTGGCGTTGGTATCGGCGGCGCCCGCCGGTGCGGCGATCCCGACCGCCGTGACGGTCAGGGCCATGGTGGCGATGCCGGTGGCGACCAGATTGCGAAGTGAGGTTCGGTTCATCGGTTGACTGCTCCTTTGGGGGTTGGTCTCGACAGCATCGCAACCCGACTTGCGGCAGGAATGAGGGAATTGTTCGGAGTTGGCCAAGCCGAACGGCGGTCGCGTCACCGCCGGTGGGACCGGGAGGGTCAGGTGGCGGGCGGCGGGGCGACCGGCGCGGTCGGCGGCGGTGGGAGCGGGCCTGTGCCGCGGGCGACCTTGGCCTTGGCCATCGAATACCGCTCGACGTAGCGCTCCCGGACGTCGGGCTGACCGGGGCGGCTGATGATGCGGAAGTTCTCGACCACGTATCCGACGTGTCCGGCAGCCAGCTCCTTCTCGGTCCCGACCGGCAGCGTCGGGTCGGTGTAGTCCTTCTCGATCGGGATGGTCTCGAGGATGTTCGGACCCTCGGCGCGACAGCTGCGCCCCTCCTTGTTGCCGTAGAACGCGACCGTCAGCGAGGTGCCGCTGTACGACGTCCGGATGAGGATGCCCGAATGGGAGTCGTTGCGGAACTTGTTGTCGATCGACGGATAGTTGAGCGTCGCCTCGCGACCCATCGGGTACCGCGAGATGTAGAGCGCATGCACTGTGTGGGTGACGTCCTGGTAGCAGCCAAAGAACGTCGCGTTGTAGAGCGTCGTCGAGAGTTGACTGACCCCGCCGCCGACCGAGTCCTCGAACTCGAGGTTCGCGCCGATCCCGGGAGCGAGGACGTAGCCCTTCTCGGTCGTCCGAGGCCCGAGCTTGTCGTTGAGGCTGAAGGTCTCGCCGGGCTCGAGGATGGTGCCGTTGAGCGTGTCGGCACCGTGATGGATGTTGGTGACGCGCGGCTGGCAACACGGGTGGTTCGTCGTATAACTCGACACCAGTTCGGTGATGTTGAGCTTCTGGGCCCACTCGGTGTTGTGGACCGGAACCGTGGTGGTCACATGGGCGACCACCGCGTGGCTGCCTCCGGCGATCGCCCGGGCGGCCGAATCGAGCGACACGGTCTGACCGTCGACGGATGGCTCGACGGTGACCGCAGTCCCGTTGATGGCGAAGGTTGCGTCCTTCGGTGCGAGTTCGATGGTCCCGAAGGCGGGTCCGATCGCCGTACGAAGCGCCGCCGGATCCACCCGCAGTCGCAGCCGTGACCCTTGGATCTCGGTGCGCATCGCCGACGCGACCTGCGCCGGGGTGAGCGACACGGTGGCGCTCCCGGCCGTGAGCGCCACCGGCGCGGCGAGGATCCGGCGCGCGGCGCGCGCGGCACGGGTCACCTCGGCCATCCCGATCGCGGGTCGGGTCGGAGCGATCGGGAGCCGGCCGATCGAGGTGGCACCGGAGCGCAGCGCGTCGATGACCCGCCGTTCGGCCTCGGTCCGGTCGATCCCGATGCCCGACCGGGGGCGGATCTCGGCGACCTGGGTGCCCTCGAAGCGCAACCCGCCCTCGACGAGTCCCTTGCCGGTGCCACCGACCCAGGCGTCGATGACCGACGCGAGCCGGGCCGAGTCGTAGTGCACCGAGAGCGGGACCTCGTCGGCGCGGAAGACCCGCAAGACCAGGCCCGAGAGTGAGTCGAGTGGATTGGCACTGCGACCGGCGCGACGGGCGGCGCGCACCGTGGCCGCGGCGTCGACCCGGTAGCCGATCGCCTTCGGATCGAGCGTGAGCTGTTGGTCCCCGGCATGACCGTGAATCGGCGCGAGCGCCAGGCGGGCACCGATGTCGGTCACATCGTGGAACGCCGTCAGCTCAGACTGGTTGCCGAGATCGGTGCCTGCGACCTCGACGTGGGGCATCACGTGATCGCGGTGGGCGATGCGTTGGGTGATCGCCACCCCGACGAGGAGCAAGGCAACCGAGGAGACGGCGAGCGCCACCAGCCCCCAGCGTTGGGAGTGCCACACGCGGGCGAGCGCCGCGCGGCCCGGTGGGTTGAGGGGCTCGAGGGTGCTGCGGGCTGCGAAGTCAGGGGGAGAGTCGGTCGCCAAAGCTCTGTGAAAATACTGCACCGGTCCGGTGGTTTATCGATCGCCCGTCGGAACCTGACCGCCCGCGGACACGTGCCCGGTCGCCGGCGCTGGAGATAATGTCCGCGCCTTCCCACCCCGGAGGTCCCTGATGCCGCTCGAACTCACCGATCGTTCCGCTGGCGCGGTACGCGACTGGACGCGGCGGTGGTTGGCGGAACACCTGCCGGCGGGCTGGATGGAAGCCGTCGACGCGGGCGACACCGAGCACGTGGCTGCGTTGCGTTCGCAGCTCAATTACGACGATTGGTGTATCCGGTTGGGTGAAGCCGGGCTCGCGACGCCGACGTGGCCGGCTGAATACGGCGCCGGACTGTCGCTGTCGCCGGGTGAAGCGAAGCCGCTCAACGACGAACTGTCGCGGTACCAGGTGCCGAGGCCGTACAACATCATCGGGATCGGCATGGGTGGCCCGACGTTGCTCGCGTGGGGCACCGAGGAGATGAAACACCAACTGCTCCGGCCGCTCGCTTGCAACCAGGAGATCTGGTGCCAGCTCTTCTCCGAGCCGGGCGCGGGTTCCGACGTGGCCGGCCTCGCCACCCGCGCGGTGCGGGACGGTGACGAGTGGGTCGTGAACGGCCAGAAGGTCTGGACCACGGTCGCCCACATCTCCCGGTGGGGAATGTTGCTGTGCCGGACGAACCCGGACGTCCCGAAGCACTCCGGCCTGTCGTACTTCGTGGTGGACATGCATCAGCCCGGCGTCGAGGTCCGCCCGCTCGTCCAGATCACCGGCGACGCCGAGTTCAACGAAGTGTTCTTCAACGATGCACGCGTGCGTCACGACTGGATGCTCGGTCGCGAGGGGGACGGTTGGAAGGTTGCGATCACCACGCTCATGAACGAGCGGGTTTCGCTGTCGGGTGCCGGCTCCATCGGCGGGGATGCGGTCGGTGGAAGTTCCTTCGACCGTCTGCTGGCCCGGACCAAGGACACTTCGGATCCGATTGTGCGCCAACATCTGGCGCAGGCATACATCGAGAGCCGATTGATCCGGCTCAACAACGAGCGCGCAGCGGCGAAGCGCAAGAGCGGCGGGGAGGCCGGGCCTGAGGGTTCGATCACCAAACTGATGCAGGCGGAGTTCAATCAGCGGCTCCAGAACCTTGCGGTCGATCTCGTCGGTGCGGACGCCATGGCCTGGGAGGGCGCGCCACTCTCGAAGACCGAACGAGTCGGTCGCAACCCGCAGGTGGACGCCGATGCGCTGGTGGCATTCGGGTTCCTCCGCGCGCAGGCCAACACCATCGAGGGCGGGACATCGGACGTGATGCGCAACATCCTGGGGGAGCGGGTGCTCGGGTTGCCCAAGGAACCGGACGCGTCCCGCGAGATGGCCTGGGTCGACGTGCCGCGCAACGGGTAGCGCGGACTCCGGGCCCGTCTGACAGGATCGGCCGGTGGATCGCAAGCTGACTCGCTACCTCCGGAAACGGGGCGCGACCCCTGAGGAGATCGAACAGGCTGCGGCGGAGCACTCGCTCACCATGTTGGCCCTCGACCGCTTATTGGTCCCCGGTCAACCCGACCTCGATGCCGCGGCGGTCTCCGAACGCAGCGGCGTACCGACGGAGGTCGCAACCTCGCTCTGGCGCGCGCTCGGGTTTCCTGATGTGCCGGACGGCGAACTCGTTTTCACCGAGGAGTCTGTCGAGGCCGTGCGGCGCATCACCGAACGACTGGGTGGTCCGATCTTCGCGCCGGCCGAAGACGCCGGTGAACTCGCCGGTCAGGTGCGCGCAGCCGGCGCCGGCTTGGCGCGCGTCGCCGAGGCGCTTTCGGATCAGATTGCAGAGTCGGTGATCGCAACGCGCGAGAGCGGTCTCGACGACGAAGCCGTCGCGCTGCTCGCCATCGACGCACTCGACTGGTCGCAGATCGCCTGGTTGAACGATTACGCGCTGCGTGTGCAGGTGCGGGCCGCGCTCCGGCGCAAGCTGATGACGCCGCAGTTGGATCCCGGGCAGACGCCGTCGATCGCGGTCGGGTTCGTCGACCTCGTCGGCTACACCGCGATCAGCCAGGAGCTCGACGGTCGGGAGTTGAACGCGTTGGTCAAACGGTTCGAGGCGGTGACCTACGACACGGTCGCCCAGATGGGCGCGCGCCTCGTGAAGACGATCGGCGACGAGGTGATGTTCGTGACCGAAGATCCCGAGGTCGGTTTGCGGGTGGCCCTCGCGCTCACCGCTCGGACCAATCAGGACGACGTGCTGCCGCGTGCCCGCGCCGGCCTCGCGTTCGGGCCGGCGCTGGCCCGAGAAGGCGACTACTACGGGTCGGCCGTGAACCTCGCGCACCGCCTCGTCGAACTGGCGCGGCCGTCGTCGGCGATCGTCTCCGCCGAACTCGCCGCCGCGCTGGCCGACCGGCCGGACTTCGGATTCCAGCGGCTGCGCAGCCGCCGGATCCGGGGGATCGGCAGGGTCGAACTGTTCGCCGCCAGGGCGATCGAAACCGGCGCGGATCCCGGGCCTGTCGGCGATACGAGCCGCTAAGTTGCCGGAGATGATCGAAGCGCCTCTCTGCCTCCTCGCGGTTCACGCGCATCCCGACGACGAGGCCTCCAAGGGCGCGGGCACGATGGCGAAGTACGCAGCCGAGGGAGTCCACGGTGTGCTCGTGTGCTGCACCGGTGGCGAAGAGGGCGAGATCCTCAATCCGGCAGTCGACACGCCCGAAGTCCGCGAGAACCTCTTCGCGGTCCGCATGGCCGAGTTGCAGGCCAGCGTCGATGCGATCGGTTACGACTCGCTCCACCTGCTGGGGTACCGGGACTCGGGCATGAAGGACGCCGAGTCCAACGCGCATCCGGACAACTTCGCCAACGCGCCGCTCGACGAAGCGGTCGAGCGCTTGGTGCGCATCATCCGGGCCGAACGGCCGCAGGTGATCGTGACCTACGGCGACGACAGCAAGTTCTACCCCCACCCCGACCACGTGCGGGTGCACGAGATCTCGGGCCCCGCGTTCGACGCCGCGGGCGACCCGGACGCGTTCCCGGATGCCGGCGAGCCATGGCAACCCCAGAAGATGTATTACACGGGCTGGTCGGCGCGACGGATCCGCGCCCTCCACGAGGCATTCATCGCTCGGGGTGACGAAAGTCCGTACACGCAGTGGTTCGAGCGCGACGGGTTCGACGAGCGCGCCGCCGACCACTTCACGACCTACGTCGACGTCGGCGACTTTCTCATGGCACGACGTGAAGCATTGCTCGCCCACCGGACCCAGGTGGATCCGACGGGCTTCTGGATGCGGCTGCCCGACGACGTCGTGCGCGAAGTGTTCCCGTGGGAGGAGTTCGTCCTCGCCCGGACGGTGGTCGACACCGGCGTGCCCGACGGCGACACCGAAGACGATCTGTTCGCGGGTCTCCGCGACGGCGCCATCGCTGCGTCGTAGCCCGACCGCTCAGCAGGAGGAGACAGACATGGCGCAGTATCTCAGTGCCGAATGGATCGACGAGGGTCGGAACCTTGCGGCGGGTCAGCCCGAACGGCCGGGCGCATCGGCCCGGATGCAGTACGTGGTGACCGGTGGGCCCGAGGGCGACATCAAGTACTGGTGGCAGCTCGAGGACGGCCGGCTGGTCGACAGCGCCCTGGGTGCCATCGACGAACCCGACTTCACCATGACGCTCGCCTACGCCGACTCGGTGAAGATCCAGAAGGGTGAACTCGACGCCAATGCGGCGTTCATGCAGGGCCGCATGAAGGTCACCGGCAACATGGGCAAGCTCATGCAGCTCATGCCGCTGACGAACTCCCCCGAATACCGTGCCCTCCAGGATCAGATCCGGGACGTCACCCAGTTCTGAGGCGACTTCAGGCGTCGGCGCGTTGGAGATCGCGGAGTTCGCGGAACCCGATCGGAATCGTGCCGGAGCGGGCGAGCAGATCGGCGAAGGCCGCGTCGTCACACAACAGCGCGTGATCGTCGACGCGCGACGCCCAGTCGGGATGGGATGACCGGAGCTCGTCGGTGTTGACGGCAGGGTGGATACACACTTCGGTCACTCCGGGACGCAGGTCGAACAACACCTTCTCGAACGTGCGGCGGGCGCCGACCGGTGCTTGCACGAAGTGGTCGGTGAACACGATCCCTTCTTCGGCCGCCAACCGTCGGTAGGGGAACCCCACCCGGTGTTCGGCGGACGCGCCACCCATCCGCAACGGCAGTGCGAACTCGATCGCCAGCTCGAGGTAGACGTCGAAGAACTCAGGGCGGAGCTGCATCGTGCCCATGTGACTGTCGAGGTGGCTCACGTCGAAGCCCCAGAAGATCGCCCGCTCGATCTGGGTCCGGCACTCCTTGCGAACCTCTTCGAGGTCGGCGTGATCCCACACGTCGACGACGGTCCGAGGGAACCCGCCGTCGCCGTCGAGCAGGCTCGGGGAGTGGGTGGTCGGACCCCACCGGTAGTTCTCCCACTCGGCGTTGAGCGTGAGGTGCACACCGACGTCCTCGCCGCGGTACATGGCGGCGGCGTCGCGCGACCACGGACACGGCACCATGAGGGTCGCGCTCGTCCCCAGCCCCGATCGCACCGACTCGTAGACCGCCACGTTCGAGGCGCGCGACGATCCGAGGTCGTCGCAGTTGACGATGAGGAGCTTGGCGTCCGGTGCGTATCCCAGACGCTCGGCGAGGGTCTCCACGACCGATCCGGTCCCGGCCCCGCCGCTAGACCCGCTCGATGATGGTGCCGGTGCCGAGCCCGCCGCCGCAACACATCGTGACGAGTCCGAAGGTCCCATCGACGCGTTCGAGTTCGTGCAGGGCGGTGGTGATCAGCCGGGCGCCGGTCGCTCCGACCGGGTGACCGATCGCGATCGCGCCGCCGTTCGGGTTCACCTTGCTCATGTCGGCACCGACCTCACGTTCCCAGGCCAGCACCACCGACGCGAACGCCTCGTTGATCTCGACCGTGTCGAAGTCGGCCATGGTCATCCCGGTCCGGTCGAGCAGCTTGCGGGTCGCGTCGATCGGTCCGGTGAGCATCAGCACGGGGTCGACGCCCACGAGGCATTGATCCACGATGCGGGCCCGCGGGGTGAGCCCGAGCTCGCGGGCGTGGGCCGCGGTCATGAGCAGGACGGCGGCGGCGCCATCGCTGATCTGACTCGAGGACCCGGCGGTGTGCACGCCGCTCTCGCGGGCCACCGGCTTGAGGTTGGCGAGGGCCTCGAGCGATGTCTCCCGCAGGCCTTCGTCGCGCCCGACGTGATGGGTCGAACCCGACGGCTTGCCGTCCTCGCCGAGGTCGGGGGCATCGAGTGGCAGGACCTCCCGCTCGAACCGGCCCTCGGCCCACGCCTGAGCGGCGCGCTGCTGCGACTGCAAGCCGAACGCATCGCAATCGGCACGGGTGACGCCCCACTTGTCCGCGATGCGTTCCGCACCCTCGAACTGTGACGTCGCCTCGTAGTGCTCGAAGTAGGACTTCGCCAGCGGGCGGTCGAGGTCCTTGCTGATGGTCGCGCCGAGCGGGATCTTGCTCATCATCTCGACGCCGCACGAGAGGGCACTGTCGACGATGCCGCCCTTCACCATGGCGGCGGCGAGGTTGGTGGCCTGTTGGGAGGACCCGCACTGGGCGTCGACGGTGGTTGCCGCGACCTCGAGGGGGAGGCCGGCCGAGAGCCACGCGGTCCGTGCGATGTTGAACGTCTGCGGGCCGACCTGGCCGACACAACCGCCCACCACCTGGCCGATCGTGGCCGGGTCGACGCCGCTGCGTTCGATCGCGGCGACCTGCACCGCGCCCAGCAGGTCGGCCGGGTGCATGGTGGACAAACCGCCGTTGCGCTTGCCGAGCGGGGACCGGACGGCCTCCACGATCACTACGTCTGCGTCGGCCAGGTCAGCCATGAATCCTCCGAAGGGGGTGCGGGTTCGCCGATGGTAGCGCCGCGCGTTTCGGGGCGGCCCGAGCCGGTCAGGCGCTAGCGGGCGTCGAGGATCACCTTGCCGAACGTCGTATCCGTCTCCACCAGTGCGTACGCAGCCTCGGCGTCGTCGATCGGGAACACCCGGTCGACGATGGGTCGGACCCGCCCGTCGGCGAGCATCGGTACGACCTCGGCCACGAAGGCATCGGTGGCCGCGGCCTTGTCGTCGACCGACCGGGGTCGCAAGACGGTGCCGTGCATTTCGGCGCGCTTCTGCATCAGTCCGAGGAGCGGAAGGGTCGGGTTGCCGCCCGCGAGCGTCCCGACGATCACGATCCGGCCGCCGGGCGCGATGGCGGCGACCTCCGCGGTCACGTAGGCACCGCCGACGAGATCGATCACGACGTCGGGCGGACCACCGTGGTCCAGGATCGTCTGCGAGAACGCCAGCGGCTCGAGTTCGCGTGGCGCGACGATGCCGTGATCCATGCCGAGGGCCCGAGCGTCGTCGAGCTTGGACTCGGTACGAGCCGTGCCGGTGACCGTGCAGCCGAACGCCTTCGCGAGTTGGACGACCGCCGTGCCGACACCCGAGCCCACTGCGTGCACCAGCACGTGCTCGCCGGGCTGGAGGCGGGCCCGGGTCCGCATGGCGTCGTGCGCGGTGACGAACACTTCGGGGACACCGCCCGCCGCGACGAGATCGAACCCGTCGGGCACGTGCGCACAATGGCGATCGGGCACCACGACGAACTCCGCCTGCGCGCCGCCTGCCGTGACGCCGAACACCGCGTCGCCCGCGGCGAGCCCGACGACCCCGGCTCCGCATGCGTCGACCACGCCGGCGAACTCGAGCCCGGTGATGTCGGCGGGGACGCCGGGCGGCGCAGGGTAGAAACCGAGGCGCTGCATGAGGTCGGCGCGGTTGATGCCGGCCCCGTGGACCCGCACCCGCACGGTGTTCGGGCCCGGTTCGGGGACCGGACGGTCACTGACGGTGAGGGTTCCATCTCCGGGAGCAACAACGGCACGCATGGCGGCGACCGTACTCCCGGCCCGGACCGCCGGGTAGCTTGCGCGGGTGGCGGAGCTCACCATCATGGATGACGACGGGAACGCGATCGAGTTCGAAGCCGCCGAGGCGCTCGGACTGATGGCGCTGACCGAGAACTTCGACGCCGCCACCACGTCCGCGTGTCCGGAGTGTCGGAGCCGGGTCGTCTCGGTGGTGGCGCTCGCCGATCTCCTCGACGAGGCCCCGCCGCACCCGCGCACCGGGGAGATCCTCGAACTGGCCGACGATGCGCCGACGCTGCACCTCTACGTGATCGACCGCGTGGCGCGCTGCGCGCACGGTCGCTGGCGTGACCCGGGCCACGAGGAATGGGTCGATGCGGTGTCACCGCCGGGCACGGTGCGCCGGCGGCCCTGAGATCGGCCGAGCAGTCAGCCGAGCAGGGCGAGCTCGGCGAACGCATCGCGGAGACAGTCGAGGAACAGCTCCGGGTCGATGACGGCGGCCGGGTCCGAATGGATCCCGAGGTGCAACTCGCCGCAGTACGACATCATCGTCACGTTCACCGGAACGCCGGCGCGTGGGCCCATCGGGTAGCTGGCCTCGATCCGGCTGCCCCCGAGATAGAGGTCGATCGGGCTGCCGCGCAGGTTCGAGGTGGCGAAGTCGATCGTGCGGGTCTGCGCCCGGAGCAGGCTCACCAGCGCCGCCGTGGGCACGCCTCCGGCGACCGCGGCCAGTACGTCGGCGGCGTCGAGCGCGGGCTCGGACCGGATCGTGTGCAGCGCGTCGTGCACGCGGGCCAGGTGGTCGGCGGCCGGATCCTCGGTGACCGGCACCAGCACGCGGCTCGGCGCGAAACGGTTGGCGGTGAAGTCGCCGTGGTCCCGGGTGCTCACCGGCATCGCCATCCGCAGGGAGTCGACGGTCTCGCCGAACTCGCGGTGGAAGCGACCGAGCGCCCGCGCCACGCCGGTGACGAAGACATCGTTGACGCTCGCACCGTGGGCCTTGCCGGCGCGGTGCAGCGGATCCAACTCGACGCCGAGGATGTCGTACCGGCGGGCCAGCGACCGCGTTCGGAACAGCTCCGAATGGCCGCGGTCGGTGATCAGGACCTGGCGGCGGAGCGACGCGAGGAGGGCGACCGACTGCTTGGCCGCGACCGGGAGTTCGCGCGGGTGGGTCAACGTCGACCACGACACGCCGAGCGCGCGCCGTGCGAGGTCGGCCGTCTGCGTAGCGCTGAAGTGCACGGCTTCACGAACGACATCCACGGGGGAATCACGGTCGATCGGGTCCCCATCGGCGGCGTCACGCCGTTCGGCGAGGACATCCTCGTTGAGGGCCTCGACGATGGTCGCTGTGCCGGGAACGGGTTCGCGCTCGAGGTCGACCAGGCTGAGTGAGAGCTTCATCCCGCCCACACCGTCGGTGATGGTGTGGTGGATCCGTTGGAGGAGCGCGGCGCGCCCGCCTTCGAGGCCCTCGATCACGGTGAACTCCCAGAGCGGCCGGGAACGGTCGAGTGGTGGTGCGGTGACGGCGGCCGCGAGGTCGAGGAGATCACGATCGTGGCCCGGGGCCGGTATCGCGATGCGCCGGAGGTGGTAGTCGATGTCGAAGGTGGGATCCGGTCGCCATTCGGGAGGCGCGATCCGCAGCGGTGGCGACACCACCCGTTCGGTGAGACGTGGGATCCCGAGGAGCGCCCGTTCGACGGTGGCGTGGAGGCGCTCGGTGGCCGGGGGCCCGTCGAGGATGGTGATGTTGCAGAAGTCGGAACGAAGGGCCGGGTCCTTCTCGACCGCCCACATCACCGCTTCGCTCGGCGTCATCCGCATCGGGGG